>JBMYWJ010000051.1:0-5059 GCA_049607285.1 Candidatus Nitrosopumilus sp. | reverse complement strand
TAGAATATCTGTCATTTCCTGAATCTTGTGGTTTATTTTTTCTAAAACAATCACTACAATAAACAGGCCTATCATGTTTAGGGACAAATGGAATTTCACATTGAGTACCGCAATCAGCACAAGTTACAGTTGCAGATTCTCCTCTTCTATCATCTCGTGAAAATCTTGAGTTTCGATAAGAATTAGATGGTTTTCTGTCCGAATCAAATCTACTTCTAGATTTTTTCTTATCAAAATTTCTTGATTTATAAAATTCCATTATACTAAAAGAAGTAAGAGTATTGGTTATAGATAGTTAGAGCTTTATTTTGTGCCTAAAACAAAAAATCAGTCAAACCAGAGATTTATCCATTTCAGTTGACATTATATCTTGAACTTTAAGAAAATAGAGTTTAGTAGAATATGGCATATCATCTATGTTATTATCAACTGCAATCATAAAATATCTAACTGCACGTTTTGAAATATCTAAATTAAATTTCATTAAAAGAACAGGGTCTTGATGAACCTTGATTTTGTCTTCAAGCCAAGGTGGTGCCATCTCTATTGTTTCTTTCATAATTTTGTCATACCAGAAGGATAAATTTTCGGGTTGTAAGCCCTGTTTGAGATTTGAAATATCCGTATCTATTTTTTTTACCATTCGATTAATAATTGCCATGAGGTTGAATCTTTGAATTTTGTTTTATTTGAATTACTCAAAGTAAGACAAGCTATGGGTCAATTGATAGCAAGTTTCCTTCAATATCAATTTCAGAGTTTTTTATTCTCGTAGTGGAAACTCTTGCTCCATCTTTAGCTAAAACCATTGGAACCACAATGATTTCCACAGATGGGAGTTTTCTTTCTGTTCGTAATTTATTTAGTATTTTGCCCTGACTACTTGTTTCATCACTTACAACTAGTGCTTGAACTTCTTTCTCTAAAACTGCAGGCCCAAAATCAGTATCTAGTTTACTAATTTGAAATGAAGGGTTTGTGAATTCTTTAGAGATTATGGTGGACAGATTCTTGAGTCTTTTTTCATAATTATTGATTAGGGCCTTCCCTTTTTTTGCAGCAAATTCATCACTAGTTAATCCAATGATAACTTTGTTTGATATTTGAAAGGAATTTGAAAGTAAGGTTAGATGACCCCGGTGAATAATATCAAATGTACCTCCAGTAGCAACAAGAGAAAATTTTGACATGTCAACAAGATATAAAATTCTTTAAAAATAAACCTACTATTTTACCAGAACAATAACAACGGGGCCTCGTTCAGCTATTGGCTTATTATTTCGATCCCAAACAAAGGTTTCAATAAAATACAGTCCCTCTTTTTCTGGAATCCAATCTATTGTTTGAGACTGTAGTCCAGTTCCAATAAATCGCCCATCATATTTTCCAAGAAATTCAACAAAAGGTACCCTTCCAGATTCTTTAATTTGAACATAATATGTATAGGGAGTTTCATTGCTGTTTTGATCCGTAGAGAATTGTATCAAAGTTTCACTCTGTATATGTACAGGTGAACCTATCTTGATTTCAGATAGATTATTTCCTGAATCATCTTTCACTAAAACATTAGAGATTTTAGCTAATTTTGTCAAGAGTTGTGGAGGAGGGATTTTTACATCAACAACATCAGATGAAAAAACATCGGACTCAGCAAATAGTAAAAATCCTACGGATCTTGGGTCTATCTCTTCATCAACTATGTCAAAATTAACCTGAGTGTCAGAAAGGATATCACCTAATTCAATTGTTGAAACTCCTAGAATTCTTGGTGGATCAAAACCATCATAGAAGGCAAGATGAACGTTTGTATCGGAACTTGGTGCGGCTCCATTACGTAAGATTCCCGAAAAACTAAATGATTCGTTAAATGATGATACTTCGCTTGAAAATACTGCAAGTCTTTGTTCTTTTACTATAGAAGAATCAAATCCTAATAGAAAGACTGATGCATGAGTTATGTTAGAATTGGTGCTTTGAGATTGAACTACGTATGGAGATTGTCCATTAGAGGGAATTACTTCAAGAATGCTTTCTCCTTCAATGACTTCAATTGGAGTAGTCCCAAATTCATCAAAAAAGTTTACTTGAACTCTGACGTTTGTCACAGGCGTTAATGAGTTATTGTTTTCAATCATTCCAACCACAACAGTATGTCCATCAGAATCCTTGTAGAGATATGGTACTTCGCTTGTTAGGGAAACAGAAAGAGTAGGAGCATTATCAGAATATTCTTGAGAGAATGCCTGCGAGAATGGAATTAAAAATAAGGCCAAAAATATGCTAAGAACAATTTTCTGCATTTGAATTTCTTTTACAAAGGAGATTAATTTCATACAACATATCATATAGTGAACAAGAAAGGTAACAACCTTTCACCTAGTTTACACTAAACACAGAAAATAATAAAAAGAGATGTAAGTTTTAGCTTCTCTTTGCGGTAATTGCTAACCAGTAAATCAATCCTGGAGCTAAACCGACTATGAGTGGAATAAATACCGGCCATCCATCTATTGCGCTTGCCATAGAAGAAAGCGAAGACTTATCCTATTTAAATCCATCCTGAAATCTGAAAATCAGCGTAGATCAAGTAAAAGTGGACCGGACGGAATTTGAATCCGTGACCCCCCGCGTGCAAGGCGGGTATACTACCAGGCTATACTACCGGCCCACATGAAGATTTGTTGATGCGTGGATTTTAATTGTTGTCTTCGTGGTAAGAATTTTATTTGAAAAAAAGAGAATTTTTTCATGGTACTTTTAGAATCACAAGTAAAACTAAAAGCAGGTGATATTGCACCAGAATTTGAATTATTGGGGATAGATGACAAGCAACATTCTCTAAAAGATTATAGTGGTTACAAGGGCATTCTAATAATTTTCATGTGTAATCATTGCCCATATGTTAAGGCAAAAGTAAATGCATTAAATGAGTTATATGAAAAATTTGGGACTGAAATTGCAATAGTAGGAATCAACAGTAATGACTCCACAAATTACCCTGAAGATAGTTTTGATGCCATGAAGCAAATTGCTAAGGAGAAAGGATTTGGGTTTGATTATTTGATAGATGAAACGCAGGGGGTTGCGAAGAGATATGGTGCAATGTGTACACCAGATCCATTTTTATTCAATAGCCAAAAACAATTAGTTTTTCATGGTAGAATTGACAATGCTATGAAACCGGATGACAATGCTACAGAAAAGACAATGATTAACAACATACAGAAATTACTAGCAGACGAAAAAATTGAAAAGGAATTTGAACCTTCAATTGGTTGTTCAATCAAGTGGAAAGAAAATTAAACTTAAATGACTCTTGCCTAGAGAATTGTTCGTGGGCTCGTAGCTCAGCTTGGCTGGAGCGTTCGACTGATAAACCATTCAGAAATCGAAAGGTCATGTGTTCGAATCACATCGGGCCCATTTGTTATTTTTTCATATTTTCATATGTTGTTTGAGACCACTGAAAAATATCTTCAAAATTTTTAGATATAAAGTCAGATTTAATTTTAACCTTCTTTGGTATGTTTCCACAAAGAGCTAATTTCATATATTTGCCAAATTTTTCTTTAATTGGATTTATAGAATCTGCAAAAAAGTTCAAACCCTCACTGGTTTGAGAAAATACCGCTACTATCAATATTCCCGATTTTTGTTTCCAGATTTTTCCAATCAATTTTTGAAAATCAAGATCAAATAAAACATTGATTGCAGGAGACATATCACCCAAATTAGAAACCCTCCAACCTTCAGAATAATATATTGCAGATGCAGCCTCAGAAAAGAGAATACTTTGGGCATCAGATGCAATTACAATAATATTTTTTTGTAAATTAGAAGATATTGGAAGTTGATTAAATATTTGGAGGGATTTTGATATTGTAGTTTTACGCAGATTTAATTCAGATGTCCCAATCTTGCCATCATCATACAAATTCTTAATAGAGTCAATTGCGGGCAATATCATTTCAAGTATCAATCGATTTACCTTTGCTCCAGATTGCAGACAATTGCGAATTAGAGAATAAACTTGATCTTCAGTATCTTTAAGCAGATAATCAAGATATCGAGACCTTAGAATGAAATAATCATCAGGAAAGTTGTAAGATTCTTGTCCTGGTTGTAAAAACCATAGCGTAAGATTTCCAATATTTTTTTGTCGTAGTAATCCTTCAGCTGCAAAAACTTTGAGATATTTAGACATTGTAATTCTATTAACTCCAATTTTTTCAGAAATCTCAATCCCCGACATTCCAGTTTCAAAATCCTTCAAAGTCAAAATCAATTTTTCTCTAATCTCCTCTGTTGAATAACCTCTACCCATAGTGGTTTTGGATTTAGGTATTGTATAAAGACTGATTTTTATTTACACAATATCCAGATTTTGTAAAATAAAATATATATAGTCCGGTACCTTAATGTACGGTAAGGGAAAAGTATATTGCCAAAAGCAGGATTCAAATCAATCACCGTTTCAGAAACTGTTTATGATAAATTTCATGAAGTTTATCAAAATAGTAAAGATGACCTTGTAATGAAGGGGGTCAATAGTTTTTCGGGATATGTAACTTACATGTTAGAGGAGATGATGGAAAAAGACAAGACATTTGCAAGGTATGCTCCAAAGATTGAAAAGATCTCTGTTGACGATGATAGAGTCATACTAAAAGATAATATCAAAAATAGGATTGCCGAAGTTGCAGTTCAGAAAGGAGAACTATTTTGTCAGTTATGTGAAGAGAAAGATTGTGTGCATGTTGGTTTTGTTTTTTCACTGCCAGATGTATATGAAGTTCTAAATGCAAAAGGAATCAAACATCCAAGATAGGATATAATGGAGGAGGTGGGATTTGAACCCACGAACTCCTGAGAGACAGGATCACCCATTATTTGATCTTAAGTCCTGCATGTCCAAAAACACATTAGTGCTTACTTTGGCCAGGCTTGATTACTCCTCCAAAAGAGTAAAAATTTGTGTGAAATTTAACAGTTTAGAGGTTTTAACCGTAGAATGAAGAATTATAAGGATTTTCTTCTGGTAAAATTTGTGCTTCGATAG
>JBMYWJ010000050.1:0-5059 GCA_049607285.1 Candidatus Nitrosopumilus sp. | reverse complement strand
TGGTAAATTCCAAGCACAAAGGGCTTCAAATTACGAATAATAATGACCTATTTTAACCAAAATTGAATGCTTACTAATTCCAAAAAATTATTCAATAGCGCAAAAAAAATAATTCCTTCAGGTGTCAACAGTCCAGTTAGATATTTTGAACCATATCCATTCTTTACAAAAAAAGCTAATGGCGCCTATATTTGGGATGAAGACAATAATTGCTACATTGATTTCTGTAATGGTTATGGGGCATTGCTCTTGGGACATAGGCGAAAGGAAATTATTACTTCAGTGGAAAAACAACTGTCAAAGGGTACACTCTATTGTACTCCAACTGAATCTGAGATCGAACTATCAAAACTAATTATAGGAAACTTTCCATCCATTGACAAAGTAAGATTGGTAAATACTGGCGGTGAAGCTACAATGACTGCCATCAGACTAGCTCGTGGATATACAAAAAAGAAAAAGATCATAAAATTTGAAGGGTGTTATCATGGTGCACATGATTCTGTTTTAGTAAAAGCAGGATCTGGTTCTGCACATAATGGAATTTCAGTTTCTGATGGTGGATTAAATGAGATTTCAAAAAATACTTTGGTTGCAGAATACAACAACATTGAAGATTTTGAAAATATTATTAGAAAAAATAAAGATATTGCAGGAGTTATTGTTGAACCTATCTTAGCTAACATGGGATTGATTCTACCTAAAAAAAACTTTCTTTATAATCTACGAAAAATTACCAAAAAAAACAACATTCCTTTAATTTTTGACGAAATTGTTACTGGATTTCGAGTTGCTCCAGGTGGTGCTCAGCAGCATTTTGGAATCAAACCTGATATTACTACCATTGCTAAATCCCTTAGTAATGGATTTACTATTTCTGCTGTAGGCGGAAGATCTGAAATCATGGATTTACTTTCACCAGGGGGCAATGTCTATCAGGCTAGTACTTTTGCAGGAAATCCAATTTCTGTTAGCGCTGCAATTAGTTCAATTAAAACAATCAATAAAATCAAAAATAAATTATATTCAAAACTTGAAAGATACAATCTCTTTTTTTCAACTGCTCTTGATGACATGGCAACGGATATGAGAATTCCACATCAAATCAATTTTACTGCTTCAATGTTTCAGATTTTTTTTACCGATAAACCTGTTGTTAATTACAAGACATCAAAAAGAGCAAATGCCAAGAAATTCCAGAATTTATTTAAAATTTTATTGAAACAAGGGATCTTTATAGCTCCCTCACAGTTTGAAGTTGTTTTCCTATCTGATGCTCATACTGAAAATGATCTAAACAAAACTCTAGACGCATATCATATAGCATTAAAATCGGTGAAAAATTGAAATACTTAGTTGGGGCAAGAGGTAGTCAATTATCTGTTGCGCAAACAAACTGGGTCATTTCTGAACTAGAGAAAACAAATTCTAACTTAGAATATGAAATTAAAACCATTACGACAAAAGGCGATACTGATACTAGGCCATTATTTACAATCGATCAAAAAGGAATTTTTGAAAAAGAGATTGATAGAGCAGTTGCTCAAAAAGAGATTGATTTTGCAGTACATAGTCTAAAAGATGTTCCATCTAAACTTGATGAGAGTCTCATCATAGCTTGTATTCCAAAGCGTGAGGTAGTTAATGATGTCTTTATTCCCTTTGATGGATCTACTCTTGATACCATAAAATCAGGAGCAGTGATTGGAACTAGTTCCCTTCGCCGTGCTGTACAGATCTCTCGAAAAAGACCTGATGTGATTGTCAAACCAATTCGGGGAAACATTGAGACCAGAATAAAAAAAACATCCGGTGATTTTTACGATGCAATAGTACTTGCTCAAGCAGGAATTTCTAGACTGGGACTTGATATGCCGTTTTCGTCATTGGATATAGATGATTTTTCTCCTTCTCCAGGTCAGGGGGCAATAGCAATTGTAGCCAGAGCAGATGATACTGAAACAGTTTCTATGTTAAGAAAAATTGAAGATAATGACTCTAGATTGGAAATAGAGGCCGAACGTGCTTTATCTGATTTTATTGATTCTGGATGTAGGTTTCCACTAGGTGCATATGCAACATCAAACAATTCTGAAATAACTTTGACTGTAACTGCTTTTTCTGTAGATGGGAAAAAATCATTACAGGTAAATAAAACTGGAAATAAAAATGATCCAAAAGCCATTGGTAAAAGTGCTGGGGAAGAATTACGTGAGAAAGGTGTAAATGATCTTGCATTAAATTGGAGAGAAAAAGTGGAAGAGTGGAATAAGACGTGACAGGAAAAGTATATCTTGTTGGAGCAGGACCTGGAGATAGTAAATTAATTACATTACGTGCAGTAGAACTACTTGAAAAGGCAGATGTTGTTTTGTATGATCGACTGGTAAGTAAAAAAATAATTTCTATGATTCCAAAATCTGCCGAAAAAATATACGTTGGACGTACAGTAGGAGATGATACAACTCATCAAAACTCTACAAATGATTTGATGTTAAAACATGCAAAATTTAAAAAAAATGTGGTTAGACTAAAGGGCGGTGATCCAATAATATTTGGACGTGGAGGAGAAGAGGCCGAATTTCTTAAAGAAAATAAAATAAAATACGAAATTGTTCCAGGAATTACTTCTGGAATTGGTTCTGCAACTTATGCTGGCATTCCTCTTACTCACAGAAAATATGCGTCATCGGTAGTTTTTGTCACTGGACATGAAGACCCTGAAAAGAAAAATGAGATAGTTAAATGGAAAAGACTTGCAAAATCAGTTGATACTATTGTAATTATGATGGGCCTTTCAAGAATCGATATTATCTGTAAACAACTTATAGCTGGTGGAATGACCAAAACCACTCCCGTAGCAGTAATTCAGAATGGAACTACTCCAAAACAAAAGATGATCAAGGGAAATGTGTCAGATATTGCAAAAAAAGTAAAAGACAATAAAATCACTCCTCCTACAAATATTATTATTGGCAAAGTTGTTGATTTGTCTGAAACTATTGGATGGAAGTAATAATGACACTTGACGGAAAAACTATTGCAATCACTCGTTCCAAAGATGACGCTACTGAATTTATTTTACTTGCTGAGACAAACAAAGCAAAACCTATTGCATTACCTACTATAGAACTGGTAAGTAAGGGCGAAAAAATTGTTGATGAATTTCTTGTTTCTCTTGCAAAATACAATCCAGATTATTCCGTTTTTATGAGTTCAAAAGCAGTGAAACTATTATTTGAAACTGCTAAAAATGTTGGTAAAATTCAAGAATTGCAATTAGCAATTGCAAATACAATTGTAATGTCAGTAGGACAAAAAACTACTACTTCCCTAGAACAAGAAGGAATCAAAGTAAACCACCAACCTACTACTTTTTCATCGGTCGGTATTGGTGAAGAATTTACAAAAATTCATGCTGTTGGAAAAAAAGTAATTGTACCACGTAGTGGAGCATCCACCCCTTTTCTAAAAGAACTTCTCAACAAGATTGGAATTGATGTTCTGGAAATCCATCTATATGACGTTTGTGCATTCAGAGATACCACACAATGGAATACGTTTCGAGAATTATTCTCACAAAACAAAGTTGATGGTATAGTGTTTACTAGTGCCTCCTCTGTTAGAGGATTCTTTGAGATAATGTCAAAAGACTATGATGACCAAACTTTATTGAATAATCTTGCAAAGTTATCTGTAGTATCTATTGGACCATTTACAGATATTGAATTAAAAAAATTTAATATCCGAAATACTGTTGCAGAGGTGCATACTGTAGCAGGAGCATTTGATACAATAAAAGACATCTTCACTACTAAATGATTTATGATCAAGTTCTAATACTTTTAGATTTATTCAAATTTATGGAATATGAAATAAAGAAAAAAATCCATATTACTTGTCCTCATTGTGAAAAGGCAATTGAAACCGAAATTGAAGTTGAATTAGAAATAGAGGAAAAGAAGAAAAATAAAGGTAAGACAAAAGATAATGATCACAATACCAAAACGAGTAAAAACAAAAAGAAATTCAAGAAACAATCAAAAAATTAAACTTGTACTTTCTCATAACTCAAATTTGTTTTATTATCGATTTGTCTAGATTTAGCTAAAGCTATTTAGCTCTGCCTATTTTTCCTCATGTATTTATAATATAACGGAGTTATTTTGCTTATGACAACAGAAAATCTAGACATGGATTATTCAAAATATGATTTTAAAGATTCTACAGAAATGTATGTTCACCTTAGCAAGAAAGGCCTGACTAAGGATACTGTAATTGGTATTAGCAAAATGAAAAATGAACCACAATGGATGCTTGACTTTAGATTACGATCTTTTGAAATATTTATGAAAAAACCAATGCCAACTTGGGGTGGAGATCTTAGTGTTATTGATTTCCAAAATATTTACTATTATGCAAAAGCATCTGAAAAGACTGAAAAGAACTGGGATGATGTTCCAGAAGATGTTAAAAATACATTTGATAAACTCGGAATTCCAGAAGCCGAAAAGAAATTCTTAGCAGGCGTTGGTGCACAATATGAATCCGAAGTTGTGTACCATAGTTTGAGAGAAGATTTACAAAAACAAGGAGTTCTATTTTTGGACACTGACTCAGCTCTTGTAGAACATCCTGAAATTTTCAAGAAATATTTTGGAAAAATTATTCCTCCAGAAGACAACAAATTTGCGGCATTAAATAGTGCGGTTTGGAGTGGTGGTTCTTTCATATATGTTCCACCTGGTGTTAAAGTAGACATGCCTTTACAGGCATACTTTAGAATTAATGCCGAAAATATTGGTCAATTTGAAAGAACGTTGATAATTGTAGATGAAGGTGCAGATGTACATTACATTGAAGGATGTACTGCTCCTGTCTACTCTTCAGAATCCCTTCACTCTGCTGTTGTAGAATTAGTTGCACATAAAGATGCTCATCTACGATATACAACTATACAAAACTGGAGTAATGATGTTTACAATCTTGTAACAAAACGTGCTTATGCATATGAAGGTGCAACGGTTGAATGGATTGATGGAAATATTGGAAGTAAATT
>JBMYWJ010000049.1:0-5206 GCA_049607285.1 Candidatus Nitrosopumilus sp. | reverse complement strand
AACTTGACATATTATTGCTTGCAGGATGTCTTGTGATTATTGTGATTGGTCCAGGTAGAATCTCAGTGTCATATATTCTCAAAAAAGTCCCAAGATTCCTACAATGAGTTATATCCATTTGACTCTTTCAAATCTTTCTGAGTAGAGGATATGAGGGAATTATAAAACAATATAATTTCTTATGAACCCTCAAACCAACAGGTTCAAATCCTCCGTGGGCCCATTTTAGTCTCAAATATGTTTAAAATTTAATACTTGATTTTCTTTGAAAAAACTAGAATTGAAAAAACCCTTTGATGAAGAAATGCTAGATGTAATGAATAAAGCTGCATTGGCTTTGATGCTTTCAGTAGGTCATAGAACTAAACTTTTTGACATTATGGCAAAATTACCTCCATCTACAAGTCAAAAAATTGCCACAACTGCTGGACTCAATGAAAGATATGTACGAGAATGGTTAGGATCCCTTGTTACTTCTAAAATTATAGATTACATTCCAGATTCTTCTTTGTATTCATTAACAAAAGAAAAAGCAGAATTTCTTACAAGAGATGGAAGTTACAATTTTGCGTCATCAATGCAATGGATCCCTGCATTAGCCTATGTTGAAGATAATATCATAGATTGTTTTGAAAAGGGTGGTGGAGTTTCTTATGAACTATTCAAAAGATTTCATACGGTTATGGCTGAAGAGAGTCAACAGACAGTACTTCCTGCATTAATTGATGAAATTTTACCAATAATTCCAACATTTGAAAAATTCAAGTCAGGAATTAAAGTACTTGATGTAGGATGTGGAAGTGGAGGTGCAATTAATTTAATGGCAAAATCCTTTCCAAATTCTCATTTTACTGGTTATGATTTTTCCTCAGAATCTATTCAAAATGCAAAAAATGAAGCACAAAAACTTGGAATAAATAATGTTTTATTTGAAAAACAAGATGTTTCAAATTTTAGTAAAAATGGATATTTTGATATAATTACTGCATTTGATTCAATTCATGATCAAGCTAAACCTGACATTGTTCTAGCAAATATCAAAAAAGCTCTGAAACCTGATGGAATATTTTTAATGCAAGACATACGCGCGTCATCTAAGCTTGAAAATAACATGGAACATTCTCTCGCACCATATCTGTATACAATATCTTGTTTGCATTGCATGACAGTATCTCTCGCGTTAGAAGGAAAGGGATTGGGTGCTATGTGGGGAAAAGAACTTGCAATTAAGATGCTTAATGACGTAGGTTTTTCCAATATTGAAGTTAAAGAACTTATTCATGATCCAATAAACTATTACTACATCGTAAAACCTTAGACTTGACTCCTATCCACACATCTATTTCTATCCACAAAAAGGTTCTCTGATTTTGTTTTTCTCTAATCATATCATTATGCCTTGACATCTTGTAGGGTATTACTATTCCATTGTCTGGACCACCGTCTTACCAGATAAACTGCAAGTACTAGTACTGAGATATGAAATACCAAGTAAGGATCTCTAATTTCATCAGGATCACATGTGTTATAGTACAAGATCCACCTCCAGTCAGGCGTACATGGTTCCCCTCTATACATTCCTACGTTTTCAAAACAATAATCAAATCCGTTTTGCGTTATGCAAGATCGCCATTCTTCATTGCTAAAGTATTCTGGTCCAATTGCCACAAGAGGAATGATAAAACCAACTCCGAGAATAACTGGAACAAATATTGTCAAATACCGTCTAAGTTTCTGTATCCTGTAGAATGTCCAAATATCTACAAATGGGATACAAGTTAGTATCATTTGTAAAGTTATATTTACTTTTTTTCCTTCTTTAACAGATTCTGTCTTGTTTCCAAAGGATGAACCTGCAAAAAAGTTTGAAAACAATGAAAAAAATCTTCTTCTAGCGTTATTATTGTTTAGATGTTTTTTAGATCCTGCAAAAACATTCAATCTCTCTGCAAGCCAATCCCATTGATCATTTTGTGACTTCATTGTAAGTTCATCTAAGAATCCATCATGCGTAATTGTTACTTTGGTCTTGTTAGTTTCTTTTTCTTCTTCTAAGATCCAACTAACACGAGTAAGAGGAAATTCTGGAATATCAGGATGTTCCCAAGTGTAGACCAGTTTTTTATTTTTCTCTAATTCTATGATTTTTCCTTCCATCATTCGTTCTTTGTTAGTTTGATCATCTGTAGAAAATCCAGAAAATTTGAATGATATTTTACCTCCAATTTTGGGCTCAATTGATGTTACATCTGGAAACCATTTCGTAAGTTCTTCCGGATTTGTTATTGCCTGATAGATCCTTGTAGGTGTTGCATCAATTGTTATCTCTTTTTTGATTTCCATCGTTATTTTTCATTCTCCAGAAATTCTTTGAGGCTGCTAAGAGAATAACCATGCATTTGACTGAAAAATTTCATCATCTCAAAGGTCTTATTGTGATTCAATGAGTATATTCTGTTTTTTCCTAATTTTTTTTCTGTAACCAAATCACAGTTTTTTAGAATTTTAAGATGAGTAGATAGCGCAGGTAATGTAAAATCAAAATGAGACAAAATCTCAGTAGGAGTCATATTTTTCTTTTTCAATAACAACAAAATTTGCCTTCTGCTATCATCAGCCATTGCTTTCCAGGGAGATTCCATTATAGTTAAATAATTAAAGAGTTATTTAACTATTTATTCTTTATTTTATATTCTTGCAATAACTTCTATATGTAAACTGGTTCAATTACAGAATGTACCAATTTTGTTAAAAACAAAATTTTAAAATTATAATTAATGACTTTTCTAAAACAGAACAAAATTTCTATAATTGCAGGTACTACACTACTAACAATTGCACTAGCATTTGGTGGTATTGTATATGCAAGTCACAGCTTTGAAGCAGGTGTTGCAGAAGGAACTATTCCTGATAATACCCACATTAGACTTGATGGAATGACTCTTCAATCAGGAGATGTCTTCCCATTATATGATGCAAGTCCTAATTATGTTTCTGGCCATTTCTTGCTAACATCACCTTGTGAATTAGTTGAAGGTGATACTGATACATACCAACCACTAGTCTCAGCAATTGCAGGTCATATTGATGAACATGAAGCAGGAACACATATGGAACCAATTCCATTATTCTACATTAATACGGTCTCATCCCCTGATAATGACTTTTGTGTATTTCATGCTCATATTCCTGATCCGCTAAATGGTGGTTCTCCACGAGTTACAGATATTGATTTAGTAAATCTCTCTGGTGAAGATATTACATTTGAACCAGGACATATTGTTGATATCAATGTACAAAGAGTACTCGGAAATATTGGCGAAGATCCATATGAAGATGGACCAGTAGTTGATTTGAGTAGAAATGTAATCTATGATCTAAATGATGATGACGCCTCTAATGATGGATTAGGACATTCATCACAAAATTAGGAGAAATGAAAATGAATTCAAACAAAACACGATTTTTCTTGGTAGCGTCTATCGTATCAACAACGGTGCTAACAGGATTCATATCTGAGCAAGCTTTTGCTCACGGCGGTCAAGTGATTGAATTTACTCTTCCTAATGGAGAAGATCGTTCAATCACAGTTATTATGGGACATAACAATGAACCAACAGCTGCACAAGAATCTGGAAAACATGATGGGAAACATCCAATGGAATTATTTATCAGTGATACCAGAACGGGATTAGATCTTGCAGATGGTGATTTAATTGCTGACAAATACTATTATGAAAATGATAAAAAATTCACCGAAGCAATTGAACAAGGTTTTGAACCATTAGAGACAAATATTGCAGTAACTGCCGTACATGGAGATCCAGGTCACTACTTTGCTAGACAAATTTTGGCACAACCAGGAATCTATGGTTATCATGTTACTGGAACTGTGAATTATTTTGATGTAATGGATGTTCCAATAGATGTCAAAGCAATTTGTCGTGATGTCTCAGATCCTTTGGCCTTTAACAATCCTTCATGGTTTGGTGGCTATGGATGTACATCTGATATCGATAGTGGTCAATTCCCAGGAAAAAACAAAAACGTTAGTCCAAGCAATAGCGATTAATTACAATTAATCCCAATTTTTTTCTTTTCAAACTCTTCTGCGTTTCAAGATTACTCCAACAGAAGAAGTTTTTGTAGCTAATTTTTGTACCTAAATTTGTAGTGAAAACCTTCATGGACTTGAACCACGTTCATGTAGTTTGTTCTACAAAAAACAATGATATTAAATAATTTTTATCCATTTCTTTACACAATTTGCAAAAAACTATCTTTTCTCTGAAAATCTTACTAATCAACTATGACAAGCGAGATGGGAAAATGATCACTATACCCGTTATGATTTAATGTTTTATTACTTGGTCTGCCAAATCTTTTGGGACTTCCATTCTTATTTTTGTTCTCTTGCAAATTTTCTATCCTTATAGAATTAGATTTGATTGACAATGTAGAATTTTTAATTAAAAATCCTTTTGAGACTAGAAACTGATCTAGCATTAATGATTTTCTTCTGTAATAATATGTTCCATGACCTTAGAGATCAAATTAGCTGTTAAATTATACAATCTAGATTTATTTCGGTCATTAGTCACTCTTTTTAAATTATTTGTACCTAATGCATATTGTATTATCGACTTATTTTTCGGCGTGTCATTAAAATCCCCCATTACTAGTATTGGAATATTTTTTCCTTTTATCTGTTGAATCCTTTGAATAAAATAATTCAGCGAGTCAGCTGCTACCATTCTAAAAGGCTCAGTGTATGATTCACCTTCTCGTCTTGACGGCCAATGATTGCAAATAATTATGATCTCTTTGTTTGATTTTTTTATGGTCATGTTTACCTGTAAAATATCTCGCGTGGAATTACGTCGGATAATCCAATGTGAGAATTTCTTCATCATTTTAAATTTTTTTGAATCATAAATTATACCAATGTCAATTCCTCTCCCATCATCCATATCTTCATGAACAATTTTGTACTTTCTTCCCAAAAAATTTAAACTGTCAATCAATTTTTGTAGGACTCTTCTATTTTCAATCTCACATACTCCTAGCACATCCGGACCCTTACCTTCATTTAACATTCCAATGATTTGGGATAGTTGAGAAATTTTTCTATCCAATACTTTGTGTGTCCATCCCCCGGATGTGCTAGGAGTATGTGAGATTGAAAATAGAAGAGTCCTACAAAAAT
>JBMYWJ010000048.1:0-5242 GCA_049607285.1 Candidatus Nitrosopumilus sp. | reverse complement strand
CAATATCTTCATTGCAAAAAGAAGTATCAATCATCAAATCAGGTTCAGGAGTTGACAATTTTGATAATGAAACAAGTTATGACGTTGCAGTGTTTGGTATGTCACTTGGTGTTGCAGGAGTAGTTCTTGCAATAGTATCAATGGTTAGGAAGAAAAATGGAGAGGGATTACTTGGTTAATCAGGATAAAATGTTGATTGTTTCAGCATTGGTGTATCCTTGTTCTTTATTGAATCCAAAAATAACTGGTACGGATCACTTCTTTCATTTATCTTCTCAATGGTAATCTCCATTGCATGATGGCATGAAGTGGGCCGTATTTAATACCCATGATGGTAGGTGGACCGGATGGGATTTGAACCCACGACCTTTGCGGGAATACTTCCTTACGCAGTGTGAGTGCGTCATCCAAACCAAACTAGACGACCGGTCCAGTAATTTTACTAACCTAGAAGCTTTTTTATCTTTAGATTTTGGATATTTTGTAATTACCCGAACCTTTTGTATCTATTTTCAGACTATCCTGTATGTCTTTGCAGGAATTTGATATGTTAATTGACCGAATGAAATTGGCTTTTGAATATGCAGAAAACCTTGGTCAATATGTGGATGCTGTCAGAGTCTTGTGCCAAATGAATGATCAATTGCCTAAAGATCTGCAACTTGCTTTTGAAGAATTAGAAAGTGCAGATACTGCAAAATCATTCATCACACAATACAAATCTCAAATAAAATCTGCTATTACAGAATATAGACAAACATTGATGTTGAATCTGTAATTCTATTTCTTTACTCCAAGATTTCTATTTTTTAGTCTCAAGTATGGGTTTTTACATTTTCTGCATCTTGTAGCACCAATATCGTTTCTGCATCCACAGTTAAAACAAATTCTCATTACCAGACGTGCTTGCTGGGCAATTCGTTTCTTTTCTGGATCAGTTATTGGCATTTTATTTTCTCTTGAATTACTCTCTTTTAATCTAATCGGATTTTTCCATCTTTCCCGCTAATAAAACAGGTACTTCAGCAGGTCTCTTTGCCACAGGAATGTTAGCTTTGTTAAACATTGATACTTTGGATTCTGCAGAGCCATATGTTCCCATTACAATTGCTCCTGCATGCCCCATTCTCTTTTCTTTAGGTGCAGCTCTTCCTGCAATATATGCCACAGTTGGTTTGTTAAATCCACTATCAATAATTCTTTGAGCTAGAATCTCCTCAGAATCCCCGCCAATCTCTCCTACAATCACCATTCCCTCCAAATCTGAAATATCTTTTACCATCTCAAATGCATCAATTAATCTTGTTCCATTAATCGGATCGCCTCCGATACCTATCGTAATTGACTGTCCAAACCCTGCATTGGTCAACGCATCTGAAATTTCATAAAGCAGTGTTCCGCTTTTTGATAACACTGCAATCTTTCCTGCTTTAAATGGCATAGGTGGCATAATTCCAACTTTGATTAATTCTGGAATCATTATCCCTGGCGTGTTGGGCCCAATAATTACGGCTCCTTTTTGATTTGCCAAGTCTAATGCTTCCATTGTGTCTCTGATTGGAACATGTTCTGGTATTGCAACCAAAAGCTTGATCCCAGCTTCTAATGCGTCTTTTGCTGCTCCCAAAAAGAATTTTGCAGGAACATAAATAATTGAAATCTTTGCATTTGTTGCATCTACTGCCTCTTTCATGGTGTTGTAAATTGGTACTTTGTCTTCAAATTTTTGACCTCCTTTTCCAGGTGTGACTCCTGCCACTACGTTGGTTCCATATGTCATCATATTTTTTGCATGCAGTGAACCATATGCTCCAGTAATACCCTGAACAATTACTCCTTTTTTCTTATAATCCGAGTCTGTTGGACTTCCTTTTAATAATCCAAAAATATCTGTCAATTTTTTACTCCCATTACTGCTGCATTAATTGCCTCTTCTACTGAGTCATATATTTTGGTTCTAGATCCCTGAAGCATCTCTTTTGCTTTTTCTGATTCTGTTCCTTTTAATCTTGAGAATACTGGCAAATCAATCAGATTGTCTTCGTATGCTTTTAGAAATGCTTCTGCAACTACTGTTGTCTTTACAATTCCACCATAGAGATTTACTAAAATTCCTTTAACTCTGTCAATTTTACTAATCAAAGTTAATGCTTCATAAACTGACTCTGTAGTTGCTCCACCACCAACATCTAAGAAACACGCAGGTTTCCCACCATTATCTGACAACATGTCAAGTGTAGACATTACGAGTCCTGCACCATTTCCGACAACAGCAATGTCTCCATCTAATTCAACTAACGAGAATCCGCTTTTTTCAGCTCTTTCTTCAATCTCTGTTTTTTCTTGATATTTTTGCAATTCCTCATGTCTGAAATTACTATTGTCATCTGTTACAAATTTTCCATCAAGTGCCATTATGGAGTCATCTTGCATGATTGCAAGAGGATTTATTTCTGCAAGCTCTGCTTCTTTTTCAATTGTAAGTTTTGACAGTTTTTTTAATGTGTCAATAAAGTCCTCAGCTGTTTTTCCTTGTAATCCCATTTCTTTTGCAACCTCGTTTGCAATTTCATCTGAGACTTCTCCTAATCCAACTTCTTTGATAATTTGATTTTTTACTGACTCAATTTCAACTCCGCCCTCAGCTGAAGCAATAATTGTATAACATCGCTTAGAACGGTTCAGAAATAATGAGAGATACAGCTCTTTCTTAATATCTGCCATTTTTTCAAGTAAAATTGCTCTTGCTTTTTCTCCCTTTATTGTCAAGTCCATGACTTGGGGGTATTTTATCTCAAATTCATCATCGTTTTGACATTTTTGAATTCCTCCTGCTTTCCCTCTTCCACCTACAGGAACTTGAATCTTAATTACAAATGGATATCCTAGTTCTTTTGCATGTTGTCTTCCCTCCTCTATTTTAGTAGATGACTTGCTATCTAAGAGATTAATTCCATATTCTCGAAATAACTCCTTTGCCTGAAATTCTAAAAGACGCATGCAAAAACACTACATTTTATGGTCTTTATTAACTATGATGTTACTTTAGTTGTTCATCAAGAAAATCAATCATCTCCAAGAAACGATCTTTACTTTTTCGTAACAATTCTTGAGGATATTCTTCAATAGTAAATACAAACTGTTGATGAAAACTTGGAACTAGCACTCCTCCTGATGTAACAACCTGTTCAATTACATATCCTTTGGTAAGTGTGCATACCATTTCTTCATATGAGCCATCTTCTTCTTCTAATGTTTGTCTGTATAGTACAATGGGTCTGTTTGTTTTTGTAACTACTTCTGATCCTTTTTCTAACAGACCTGTTAAATGCTCAATCTGCCAAGCATCTAAGCTAATCTGTTTTACCATAAATTCAATACATGGTTTTTCTATTTAACCATGATAACATAGCTCCTATTCACTATTTGTCGTCAATAAAGTAAACACTAGAGGCATATAAAATAAAGAAAATGATTGGCAATCATGCCATATCTAATGCTCTAGAATGTTTTCTTGTATGTGGTCTTTCACCAGAATGTTTCCTTCTCATATGTCCTGATGGTCGTCCATAGATTAACTCTAGGAACCATGATTCATGTTCAATCTCTTCAGCTAAGATATCTTTTGCAATATCAAATGTTGCAGGATCCTTTCCTAATGTCATCTGACAAATTTTATTCCAGTTGACTATTGCACCTTGTTCTGCCTTGAGACATTTCTCTAGAATCGCTTTGTGATCTGTTGGATTTTCTGGAAGTTGCAAGAATTCACAACCAGAAATTTTAATAAATTCTGTTGCATCATTTGGAAGAGAACCCCCTAGTTGGTAAATTCTTCCATGCCTGTACAATGTGCTCTGAGGTTGGTAAAGTAGTAGTACGCTGTAAATTCTACTGCTGCATTTTTGATTAATTCCTTTACTAGTTCGTCAACATCCAGGCCATTTTGTTTTAGAACATTAATTCCAACAACATTTGGGGATTTCTTCAGACATATTTTGTTGAACCATTGTTGTAATAAAAATATTGCATTGATTACTAGTCAAATCTAGATTATCTAAAAATTTGTAAACCTGATTTTAATTGTTGATTCACTATGTATTATTTTTTAAATTTTTCTTTTAACTTCCAAATAATTAATTTTTTATTCAATTGATATTCTGATCTTCTGGCCATCTATATCTTCATCTTTGTATTCTTTACATGATTCTATAAAATTCACTTTTTTTACTCTGACTAAAAATGCCAAATCTTTAGTTTTTCCATTGACCATCTCAAATGATTCTTTATCCAAATCAAGAATTGATGCAACTTCTAAAATATCTGTTGGATTGTAACCTCTTTCTTTTCTGAGATTCTGAAGTCTTCTTGCCAGATCATTTACTAGTCCTTTTGCTATCATTTCCTTGGTTCTTGATGTCGGAATAAATACAACGCACTGTTCTCTTTTTGCAACTGCAAAGTTTTCTTGTGTGTCAAAATCTATGACAAAATCTCCATCTTCAAGTGAAATTTTATCTCCATCAAAATCAAAATCAAATTTTCCTTCATTTTGTAATGAAGTAATTATCTCCTCTGGGTTGGTTTCTCCGAATTCTTTTACTAGTCTTACCATATGTTGTTTTGCTCTGGGTCCGATTCTTTTTCTTTCTAAATCAATTACTGTTCTTACAGGTAACTCTAGTTGTCTCAACTCTGTGATCTTCTCTAATTCTGATTCTTTTTCTGTTTCAAAAATACCGATTTTTTCTACGTTTAACTGCGATCGAAGAAGTTCTGATAATGATTCTAGTTTATTTTTATGTCCTTTTTTTACGCAAATTTGCGCTTCATTTAATGGCCATCTTCTCTTTAACTTTCCTTTCATTCTTGCAGCAGAAGAAACAGATACTACATCTTTCATAATGTCAAACGCTTCTTCAATTTCTTGATTAACTAGAGTTTCTTGATATTGAGGCCATTTGTCAAGTAGTATGCTGCTTTGCCTTCCGTGAAAAACAGTTTGATAAAGATATTCGCTAGTAAATGGACAAAAAGGATGAATCAAAATATTGAGTGTTCTGAGTATTTCTTCTAGTACTGCGTAAATTGCCAACCTTCTTGTTTTCTTACCTTCATCCTCATCCCATAACTCTCCTCTAGTAATTGGAATATAGATTTGACTTAGATTGTTTATTATAAAATCATCTAATGCTTTGGCACTTTCGTGGAATTTACATGTATGATTTTTTTCTGTTATTTT
>JBMYWJ010000047.1:0-5390 GCA_049607285.1 Candidatus Nitrosopumilus sp. | reverse complement strand
AGCTGAAAAGAGAGCCATTACAATATTGAGGAATTGGAAATGAATCAAAATATAATTAATGCACGTGTGACTTTTCGTAATTCACCAATTCACATTCTTGAACAGTTTACAATAAAAGATATGGAAAACGCGTACAAACAGTTCAAAAAAAACTCAGACCTAGAGGAATGCGTGATTATTCAAACATGTAACAGAATTGAATTATTTGGAAAATCAAAGACGCACGATCTAAATAAAATTAAGAAAACTTGGGCGTCTATTACAGGACTTGAAGAAGAGGCATTTAATGAAAATATTGAATACGTGGAAAATCAAGAAGCATTTCATCATTTATTGAAATTGACTTCAGGGTTGGACTCTATGGTATTAGGAGAGGAACAAATCCTAGGACAGATAAAAAATTCCATAACTTCTGCTAGAGAAATAAAAGCCTCAGGTCAACATCTCAATACACTATTTGACAAAGCAATTAGAATAGGTACTAGAATTAGAAACTCTAGTGGAATTGGTGCAGGAGGGATTTCAGTTGGTTCTATGGCGGTAAAGCTTGCAGAGGAAAACATTGATGAATTAAAGATAAAGAGAATTTTGTTGATTGGAACAGGAGAGGTATCTACTCTTGTAGCAAAGTCATTACAAAAAAGGGGTTACGCCTTTGATGTTACAAGTAGAACCATTGGAAGATCAGAGACTTTTTGTGAAACAATGGGTGGAAATCCAATAAGATTTGAAGAAGTTCTTGTAGGATTTAACAATTATGATGTATTGTTCGTAGCTACCACAGCCCCATATTTTCTGGTAACAAATGACAGAATCAACGAAGCTATGAAAAATAAGAGTAAAGGAATGATGATTTTAGATTTATCAAATCCAAGGACAGTTGATGAAAAAGTAGCAACAATAGGAGGAGTTAAACTAATGAACCTAGATCAAATTGCAGAAATGGTTGAAAAAAATATGAACGCACGTTTAAACAAAGTAAAAACCGTTGAAAATATAATTAATGAAGAAGTGTCTGTATTAGAGGCTTCAATGAAAAGATTAGATGCAGAACCACTCGTTAAAGACGTATTCAAAAATATAGAAAACATAAGAGAAAAAGAACTGCAAAAAGCACTTCAAATGCTTGATGAAAAAGACGAGAAAAAAATCAAAATTATTAATGAATTAACAAAAGCCGTAGTAGAAAGCATAGTATCTACTCCAATGAACAACATTAGAAGAGCATCAGAGCAAGATAAACCAGATTTAGTGGAGCTTGCAAGTAAACTATTTGACTATAAAAAACACAATCAGACAGATTAAGAATATATTTTACCAAAAAAGAATTTCTTTATGTCATTTCCTACTAGACGACTTCGTAGATTAAGAATATCAGATAAAATGAGAGAATTAGTTCAACAGACTACCTTGTCTCCAAAAGACTTTATCTGTCCGGTGTTTGTACAAGAGGATCTAAAGACTAGGATGAATGTAGAATCGATGTCAGAGATTGAAAGGCTGCCACTAGATGATATTACTGATGAAGTAGGAACTATTACAGATTTGGGAATTCCAGCAATTATGCTTTTTGGGATTCCAACTAAAAAAGATGAAGCAGGGTCTTCCGCATTTGATGATAGTGGAATTGTTCAAAAAGCCATTGAACAAATTAGAAAAAATTTTGGAGAAAAAATAGTGATAATGGCAGATGTTTGTCTTTGTCAATTTACATCTACAGGACATTGTGGGATTATTCATAACGATAAGGTCGACAATGATACTAGTTTAGATACACTTGCAAAGATTGCTGTAAGTCAAGCAAAGGCAGGAGTAGATACAGTGTCACCATCAGCTATGATGGATGGTCAAGTCATGGCAATAAGAAAAGCTCTAGATGATGAAGGATTTTCAGATGTTTCAATAATGTCACATTCAGCTAAACATCGTTCAAACTTTTATTCTCCCTTTAGAGATGCAGCAGAATGCGCACCAAAGTTTGGAGATAGAAAAACATACCAAGTTCCATATACAAATGCTAGAGAAGCAATGATGGAAGTTGAGACAGACATCAATGAAGGGGTAGATATTGTAATGATAAAACCTGCATTGTCTTATTTAGATTTGATATCTGAAACAAGAAAAAGATTCAATGTACCTGTTTCAGCATACAGTGTTTCAGGAGAATATGCATTGGTAAAAGCTGCGTCACAATTGGGCTATGTAAATGAAAACGATATCACTGAAGAGATTCTTTATTCAATTAAACGTGCAGGAGCAGATATGATTGTCACATATTTTGCAAAATCAGCTTCAAGATTCCTTCAAAAATCATGAGAAATGACGAACGTTTTGAGATACAAAGAGCGTTTGACTTATTGCCACATGTAGTAGGCTCAAGTTGGGCAGTTGTTTGGTTCAGAATGAAGGGAATTAAAAAACCAACAAGAGAAGAATACAGAGAGAAAACAATCGAATATCTAAAGAAGATAGAACCAGTTTTTGATTCTTATCCAAAAGAAATGGAATTTGATGAGATTATCAAGTATATTGAATTTAGAAAAAAAGAAGAATATAAGAAGATCAAATCAGGAGAAAACAAAGAGATTGAAATAAGATATGACAGATATGTAGATTATGGTTAAATTTCTGAAAACTCTTAATTCATAGTAATTTGCAATTGAGATAGTGGAATATGAAATTGTAAAAAATCCAATGGGGTTAATTCAATTTACAATGAACAAAGGAGAAAAGATTACAGCAGAAGCAGCTGCTATGGTGTTCATCAGAGGAGACATAGTAACAGAAACTAAAATGAGGAAAGGAGGTTTTTTAAAATCTCTAAAAGCAGCTGCGTTTGGAGGAGAATCATTTTTTATCAATGAGTTTATTGCTCAAGAAGATAATTGTAGGTTAGGACTTACAGGCAATATGCTTGGAGACATCGAAGTAATTAGTATCGATGAAGAATATATTGTCCAATCAGGATCATTCGTAGGATCAATTGGTGAACTGACACTGGACACAAAATGGCAAGGATTCACAAAAGGGATATTTGGAAGCAATTTATTCATGTTAAAAACAGTAGGTAGAGGAGACATGTTTGTTAATGCCTGGGGAGGCATAGTTAAGACTCAATTAGAAATTGGAGAAAAAATGATTTTAGATAATTATCAGTTAGTTGCATTAAGTTCTACAGCAAAGTATAGAGTAGTAAAACATGGAAATTTTAAGACTACTTTATTTGGAGGGGAGGCACTAGTAATTGAAATTACAGGGCCAGGTACAATATACATTCAAACTAAGAATATCATGGAATTTGTAAGAGCTTTAATTCCATTTCTTCCAAAACGCTCGTAAATCGTTATTTTACAAACTCGTAGATAACTTCAGATCATGGGCATATTTTCATTCCTAAATCTCTCCTTTTAGTTGAGCAAGAAATTCTTTCAAAATTTTTGTTCTCTTCTTTGCTTCTACTTTTGCAGATTTTGTATTCATTAAGGATTCTAGTTTAAGTAATTTTTCAAAGAAATGATCAACAGTCCAAATGCTATCATCTGGATTTCTTTGTATGCAAAAAGGATCAGTAGGATTGTAAAATGGTCTGCCAAGAAAACCACCCATAGCAAAAACTCGCGCAATTCCTATTGCTCCTAATGCATCTAATCTATCGGCATCTTGAAGTATTTTCCCCTCTAGGCTATTTGGAATTTTATGTTGAGAAAAACTATGATCACGAATAGCATCAGATATAACAATGATTTCTTCTTTTAAAAAACCATATTTTTTTAGTATCTGTTTTGATTTCTTTGCGCTTTGAATAGAGGAGAGTTTAGATCGTTTATCAGATTTTGAATACAATACTAGATCATGTAATAAAACAGCACTCAAGACCAATTTTTCATTTGCTTTTTCTTTTTTACATATTTTTTGAGCATTTTTGTACACCCTCAAAATATGCTCAAAATCGTGAGTAACATCATTTTTCATCTCATTTTCCACTTTCTTTTTTAGTGAATTAAGAAAACTCATTTAGAATCTCCATATTTTGGGCTTAACAAACTTTATTTTTTTCTGAGTAATCAAAACAGTCCAATTTATAGAAGCAAAAAGAATAATCACTACAATTCCAACTCCATCAATTAATAAAATACCAGTAAAACGATCCTCGAATATTTCTAAAAAAGGAGTCAAGACTGCATTTCCAAAATAAATCATTATCACATATGACAGAGTTCTTCCAAACCAAAACCCAACATAGATCCCAATACTTTTTGCACGCATCAACCCATATGTGATAAACAACATGTTGCTTGGAAGCGGTGTTGCACCAAACAGAAAAGAAGCTATAACATAACCATATTTTTTATTATTTAGATAGTTTCCAATTATATCAAGATTTGACTTTTGTTCGTCTCCAACAAATCTTCTAAATAATCCACTAATTTTTTTGAGAATGAATCTACCTAAAGTTGCTCCGGTTGCACCTACCATAGCAAGAATAAAGATATTCAAAGTAGGATCAATGAGGTAAAATGATGTCAATACAATCCAGCTAGGCGGCATTAAAATTGGAGCTGCATTTATTGCGATTAGTACTAGGAAAATTCCAAAATATGAATATTCACTAAAGATTTCAAAAATATCAACCATTGTTCAAAGAATATGTCACTTTTTTTGTTTCTAAACCCTTGGATCTTTATTTAGTCATAAGATAATTTGATTATAACCGAAAAAAAATAGAAAAATTATATTTTTTTTTAATTAACAATCAGGTATTGTAATAAATTGGATCAATCATGCAATATCTTTATAAACAATTTATGCTTAAATTACCCATGTCTGAGATGGTTTGGAAATGTTTTAGGTGCAATCTGACTTTCAAGGACATAAATTTAGCTGAAATGCACAAACAAATTTCACAGCATTCAATTACAAAAGTTAAGACACTTGCAGCTTAATTTTAAAGAAATTCCATCACACATTATCTTTTGATTAAAATATGATACACAGATAATAATATGAGTTTGAACATGTCATTGTACACTCCTAGATTTAATTTTGAGTCAGTCCACAAGATTACTTAGGTTTACATTTGTTAGTGTGCTGTCTCTCAAAACTAACTTGATAAATCCCTCAAGAATCAATTTTTAAAAATATAGCTGTTAACAATGTTCTTTTAATCAATTCAACCCATTCTTCACATGAGGAAAAGATACATCTCAAGTATAGTTGCAATAATAATAATAATTGTAGGTGGGATATATTCATCTGAGATACTTGAGGGTAAAGATTCTAAATTTATAAGATCTGATCAAATAAGTAATTCCCTAACATCACAATTAGATTGTCAAGAAGATTTAGGTGACTGTTATTCTAGTGTAATCTCGGAGATAGTTGATGGAGAT
>JBMYWJ010000046.1:0-5403 GCA_049607285.1 Candidatus Nitrosopumilus sp. | reverse complement strand
CCCTCGAGGGCCTACCACCATATGTATTACATCATCAAAATCTTAGGTCTTAATTATTAAAAAAATAGTATTTCCGAATGAATTTATGTCTTAAACAGAAAATCATGTCCATAATCTTTTAAAAATAATCATATTTTAAAAAACTCCATATTTGGTTGACTCCATCTCTTCTTTTATAGCAAGCTTAAATCTGGGGGAGTTTTGCTCTACATTTTTTGTTAACCATGTGAGAAATTTTTTTTCCATTCCTTTCCCCTTCAGTCTATCAAAATCAGATCCCATCATTTCTATTAATTTCTCAACCAGTGATTTATTTACACTTAGTACAAAAAAATGCCAACCAAATGCAAATTCTGAATCCGTCATTACAAAATCTTCGTTACTGTGCACCATTTCTTCTAACATCGATAATTGATGAGTAAGTGCTTTACTTGTTTTATCGTAATCTATCGCAGAAACATTGATGTGTATTCTACCTTCCATATTATTCTCAAACTAAAACAAAATAAAAGGATTACACAAATTCTTTACCTAAAAGATATTCAAAATCAATGTCAAAATTCATTTTCATAATTTTCATATACGTTTGGATAGATTCAGGGATATCTTTCCCACATGCAACTCCTAATTTCTTTGCATTAATCCAAATAACTAATGTCTGTATAATTGTCAAAAATCGATCATTTTTAATTTCAGGATTTCCAATAGATTTTGTGTATCTTTCTGCAAATTCCCAAGCAGTAACAAAATCAATACATTTTACACCAAAAACCGCTAATGTTTGTTCTTGCATAGTTTGAGCCTGTTTGAATGGTATTTTATTGATGATGTATGGAAACTTTACATTGTCTGGTAAGCAATTTGGGAGTGGTCCCCAAATTGTAATTATTTTTGTATCTGGTTTTAGATTTTCAAAGTTTTTTAACATTTTTTTAATTATATCGTCATCTGTAAACCAAAACAAAACTACTGAAGCATTGGATATGTCTGACTCTTCTATATTTTTACATATTAATTTAGCCTGAATATTTTTTTGTTTAAGATTCTTTGTTGCCTGTTGAATTTTTTCTGGATTATTATCTATGCCTACAGCATTCTTAACTTTGAATTCCTTTACTGCAATCTCAATTCCTTTCTCATCCCCACAACCTAAATGATAAAAAGTATCATCTTTTCCTAATTCGACGAATCTAAAAATTTCTCTAAATGATTTATCTGGAAGTTGAACATCTTCTCCACTAAGTAAATTTTCTGGAAGTGTGTCCAAATACTCTTCAATTTTCATTAGTATTGTTATGGATTGAGAGGATTTATTATCTTTTGAATAAACTATTCAAATCTCTATGTCCTCAAGATATGTGCCTGAAATCTTGCATAAGATGCATAATCATTATTATCAACCAAAAAATTGTTCAACAATACTATAATTCATTGTAAATGTCGTTTCTTTGAAACTAGATACAAGTATCAAACGTATCAATTTTTTTATAGATTATAATGTCGTAGTACCATATCTTTATTCTCTTATACTTTCTAATTTGGATACTGCTTGCCACAATTGTGTTCTTACGTATGAAGGCATGTTGGGATCTTGTGTTACATCATCTAAAAGACTGATTGTATTTGCTGCTCTAACTGAGAGCGAATATTCATCATTATTCAAGTCTACAATCAAATCGGTAATCGATTTTTTTATTGTTTTCGGAGTTGAACTACTAGAAGCAATTTGGTTTAAAGTTTCAATTGCTTCTTTCATCGCTTCTTTATTTTGAGCTTTATCTGCCATTTTTACACCCTTTACTAAAAATTAGAGGTATATAGTTACATCTCTACATAAACATTGTCTGATTCTAATACCACATTGTATGGAGTCAAATCTCTAATTTTTGCCGGAAATTTAACTAATTTACCTGTTTTACAATCAAATTGAGCTCCATGCCAACCACATGTGATAGTACACCCATCAAGTTTTCCTTCTGATAAACTAGCACCAGAATGGGTACAGGAATCATCTGTTGCAAAGTATTCTCCATCAATATTTACAACTAAAATATCTCTTCCATCGATTGAACTCTTTATCATCTTTCCAGGAGAAATATCTTCTGTTTTTCCAATTATAATTTTTCCCATAGCATCATTTATGTAATTATTCTTAATATTTTTTCGTATACTGTGGTAATAATGATTAGAGAGGCAAACACTTTAGATAAACTCTCCATTCTAAAATTTTGCAATAGTACTTTTTCTTGGGGAGATTATGTTGATAAGGTATGGGATTTTTGGTTATCTGAAAGAAATCTATTTCTCTTTGAGCAGGGAGAAAACCCTATTGGCATATGTCATGCATTTTATTCTGAAAACCAAGTATGGATTGAGGGAATACGAATTGATCCAAATTTTCGCAGACAAAAAATTGCATCAAAATTAATAAGACATATAGAATCTATGGGAAAAGAAAAGAACAACATTCTATTCTCCTATATGTTAATTGATACTGAAAACAATCCCTCTTTAACTATGGCAAAATCTTTAGATTATGATATTTACCAAACGTGGAATTTTTATTCTCTGGAGCCACAAAAAAATTCTAATTACAATATACATTTTGAAAAAACTCTGGATCTGCAGATCTATTCTCATTATGTAAGATCTTGGAGATGGTTACCAATCAATGACATTACACTCTCAAAATTTTATGAACAAAATAAAATTATCAAATCTACAATTCACAAAAAATCTTCTATTGCAATTCTTACTGATTCCGAACATTTTGATAAAACTCTAATTGTTACATTATTTTCTAATTCAAAAAATACTACATTACAAGTAATTTCTTTTTTGCAAAATTATGGTTTTGAAATGAAATATGAAAGAATACAAATTTTAACTAAAGAAAACTTATCATTATATGACTCATTAAATCCTAAACTATCATTTTATTTGATGAGGAAATTATTATCTTAATCTGAATTAACAAATTTTATTGTGTTATTTAAAAACCCAAGACCTTCAATTTTCATCTCTATTTTGTCTCCATTCTTCAGAAAAACTGCATTGGGTTTGTTTAGCATTACTCCTGCAGGAGTTCCAGTAGAAATAATGTCTCCTTTTTCTAAGGTCATGACTTTGGAAATTTTTGAGACTATCTCTGGAATTTTTATGAACATGTTACTAGTAGAAGAGTTTTGCCTTAATTCCCCATTAATCCTGGTTGTCATATCTAAGTTTTGAGCATCTTGTATTTCATCAGTGGTTGTAATCCACGGTCCACATGGGGCAAAGGAATCAAAACTCTTACCTCTAGTAAATTGTTTGTCTTTAAATTGAATATCCCTCGCTGATACATCATTCAAAATCATATATCCAAATATTGCTTTTGAGGCATCTTCAACACTAATATTTTTACAATTTTTCCCAATTATTAGAGCTAATTCTATTTCATAATCTAACTGTGTTACAAAACTTGGACATACTATATCTGAATTGGTACTGTTTAAAGTCGTTCTTGGTTTTATTACAATTGCCGGATCCTCTGGTGCTTGTAATCCTTGTTCTTTAGCATGATCAATGTAATTAAACGCTAAACAAATTATTTTATTTGGATTCGGAATAGGTGATAGTAATTTAAATTTTGAAATATTCTCTCCATATGGCAGATCATCTATTTTATTTTTGATCTCATTGTACCATCCGTCAAAAAGAAAATCTTTTACATTATGTGGAATTGGAACTCCTGTGAGATAAGTTATTTCATCTTTTGTTGCAACTTTATTATCTTTTATGAAACCATATGTTTCATTCTTTTGATTTAACAATCGTGCTATCTTCATTGTGTATCACTTATGTGAAAAAATAACCTGATTTTGTGAATCTTTTCTACAATATCCAAATCTAACAAATTGAATTTCCTCTCCTTCTTTTATTTGTAGGTAATGTGGTTCTGTATATACATCTAATTCTTCTAAACTATCTTCGTTAAATTCTTCTCCATGAAATAGTAACTTTGGAATAATCATTTTAATTTCATGTGCAGTTTTTTGTGGAACCCATTGCATTTTTGGAATATCTGTTCCATTTTCTTCACCTACAAACTCTCCTTCAAAATATGTATCAATTTTTTTGATCAAAATATTTCCTAATCCTAAAAGTCTAATTTTTGTTCCTTGCTTGATATTCTTTGCATCTTCACCTGAAATATAGAAATCCTCATCAATCAGAATCTCTCTTTTTCCCATATCTTTGACCGGATGATTGGAAACTTTAACTGAGGAAATCTGTAAATTCTTTATTTTTAATTTTTTGGCATCTCGTACCATGAATAATCTTATGCTTGAAGGATCTACAAATTTTCGATTAAATGCTTCAAGTGCATCAAATGGTGCAAGAGTGTTTGCCTTTGTTAGTCCTAGAGACATGATAAATTTTTTAATCGCCTCTGGTTTGATACCTCTTCTTCTAAGTGCCTCAAGAGTTGGTAGTCTGGGATCATCATACCATGAAACTTTTCCCTCTTCAATCAAAGGTTTGATGATTCTTTTTGAAATTGGCATTCCTTTAAATTCTAATCTTGAAAAAAATCCTTGGTAAGGTTTTCTCATGTTTAATGCATCTAATATTTTTTCAATCAATTCTTTTCTTAACTCAAATTCTTTTGAACGAAAAGCATGAGTCACACCATCTATACTATCCTCTATTGCCACCGCTAAATCGTAACTAGGCCATATTCTATATTTTTCACCTAATCTGTAATGTTTTTCATCTATTATTCTAAATAAAACAGGATCTCTCATAACTGCATTATCTGCTTTCATATCACCTCGAAACCTTACAATTGCCTCACCTGGTTTGAATTTTGTTTTCATCTTTTCCCATCTCTTTGAATTTTTATTAACATCTCCCATACTACACTTACATGCTTTTCTTTCTCTTCTATTCTTACTGATGTCTTCTCTTTTACAGGTACAAATGTATGCTTTTTCAGAACTGATTAATTCCCAACCTTTTTTATAAAATAACTCGATATCGTCTGAAGTATTTTTTATAATATCAAATTCAATTCCAAGCCATTCCAGTCCTACCTTGATGGCTGCGTGATATTCCATTCTTTCTGCTTCTGGATTTGTATCATCCATTCGAAGAATAAATTTTCCTCCGTACATTTTTGCATATTCTGAATTAATAATGGCAGCTTTTGCATGACCAATGTGAGGATATCCATTAGGTTCTGGAGGGAATCTTGTGATTACATTTCCTTGTTCTGCTCCCTCTAATTCTGGAAAACCTTCTCTTTCTTCAATTTTTTTTTTAGGTGTTAGCAATTCTGGAAATTTTTCATCAATTTCCTTTTTTTGTTCATCAGATGATAATTGATTTACACTCAAAACAATTTCTGAAATATCTTCT
>JBMYWJ010000045.1:0-5850 GCA_049607285.1 Candidatus Nitrosopumilus sp. | reverse complement strand
CAAGAAGAATCAATTCAAGAGATCATTTTTGGAGAAAATATTATTATTGAAGCACCTACTGCATCAGGGAAAACAGAAGCATTTTTAATTCCATTGATTCAAAAAATAAAAAACAATATAGAGAGAGAAAATGTTTTTGCAATTTTTGTATATCCTACCAAAGCATTAGCACGAGATCAATATCCAAAAATCCATAGTTTTGCAGAAAAAAGTGGAATTAGTGTTGGTGTTTTTGACGGAGATACCAAACTAACAGATAGGGGAAAAATTATCAATAATCCGCCTCAAATTTTGATCACAAATTTTGATGTTATACATTATCATTTATGGCATCAAACAAAGTTTTCATCATTGTTAATTTCAACAAAAATTCTTGTAGTGGATGAAGCACATGTGTATTCGGGAATTTTTGGATCAAATGTTCACTATGTTATAAAAAGACTCAAGAGAATGTGCACCAACAAATTACAATTTGTAGCATCATCAGCTACACTTGAAGATGCTAAAGAATTTTGTCAATGCCTGTTTGGAGAAAAAATGCAAATAATTAATGGATCAGGCAAAAAAGGTCAAACAGATTTTGTAATGATATTTCCATCATTAAGAACTCAGAGAGCTTTGATGGTTGAACTTACAAAAAAGTTGACTGAAAAAAATCATAAAACAATGGTGTTTAGCAATTCACATTTAAATTCAGAATTGTTAGCAATGCAAGCAAAAAAACAAAAAGTAAACATCAAAGTTCACAGGGCGGGGCTGATGGCAAAGTACAGGAATTTCGTAGAAAAGCAATTCAAAGAAGATAAGATCAAGGCAATTTCGTGCACACCTACGCTCGAATTAGGAATAGATGTAGGCAATGTAGATTGTGTAATTTCATCTACAATTCCAGTAAATCGACTAACCCAAAGAATTGGAAGAGCAGCACGAAAAGGTCAACGAGGATATGCATTTTTAACACTAGGAAACGATCCAATATCGCAGTATTACAAAAATCATCCAGAGGATTATTTTGAAGATATAGAAAAAACATACATTGATCCAAAAAATCCATTTGTAGAAGAATTTCAAGTTTTGGCAATGGCATGTGATAAACCAATTTCTAAGCATGAATTAAAAGAACATCAAGAAATAATTGAATATCATCTTGCAAAAGAAAATCTTCGAATTACTAACAATAGAATTATTCCAAATCTTGAAAAAATCAACTCGACGTTAGAAGAATATAGTATTAGAGGAATTGGAAAATCAATAGATATTTTCTTAGATGGGAAAAAAGTAGGAGATAGAGTACTGCCTATCGCTTTAGAAGAACTACATAAAGATGCAATCTATTTTTTGGCTGGTAATCGTTACAAAGTAAAAGAGTTTAACTATCCCAAACAAAATTATGCAAAATTAGAAAAAATTCCAAAAGATTATCCATATTACACAAAGTCACTGACAGAAGAATGGCCAACAATTGAAACTATTTTTGAAACGAGAAAAGCAAACGGAATTGAATTAGCTTTTTGTAAATTACATATTCAAAAGAAGATTTATGGTTATGTAAATCTAGAATTGGGTCAAGAAATTACTCAAGGAGAAAAGATATTACTGGAAAATCCTTTAGAATATGATTTTGTTACCAAAGGGATTGTTTTTCATGCACCTAAACCTCTCAAAGTTATTGAAGAAGTAGAAGATGAAGAATATGTTGAAGCTAGTGGATATCATGCAACAGAGCATGTTGTGATTGAAGGAAGCAATATGATAACAGGTGGTGTATCTCAAGATTTGGGGGGAATATCATTAGGTACATCAGGTATGATTTTCATATATGATGGAGCAATTGGAGGGAGTGGTGCCAGTAAAGCTCTGTATGATAGATTTGAAAAAGCCCTTGAGAGAAGCATGTTTATCATAAAGGAGTGTCCTTGTCAAAATGAAGCTGGATGCCCTAGATGCACATTCTCATATAGATGTGGAAATAATAATGAATTCTTACACAAATATTCTGCATTGGAGATTTTAGAAAGAATACATCATGGAGAAACCACAGAATTAATTGAACCAAATGAAGGAGATAGACCATTAGTATGATAAATCAAAATGGGATAAATATAACAAAAATCTTGGATAAATATGGAAAAAGTAGCTCTTGTTACTGGTAGTTCCTCAGGAATAGGTTTAGAGACTGCCTTAGCATTGGCAAGAAATAATTACCACACTTTTGCAAGTATGCGAGATACTAAAAAATCAGAAAAGTTAGAAGTTGCAGCAAAAAAGGAGAATTTGTCAATAGACATAATTGAATTAGATGTTGATAATGAAGCGTCAATAATATCTACAATTAAAAAAATAATTTTGAATAAAGGCAGATTAGATATTTTAGTTAATAATGCAGGATATGGTCAGTTTGGATGTACAGAAGATCTATCAGTTGATGATTTTAGAAAACAATTTGAAACTAATTTCTTCAGTATTGTAAGAATCATTCAAGAAGTAGCACCTATCATGAGGAAACAAAATTCTGGAACTATTGTAAATATCAGCTCTGTTGTTGGTAAAATGGGACTGCCTGGATCTACAGCATATGTTAGTACAAAATTTGCACTTGAAGGACTAAGCGAATGTCTCAGATATGAGCTTGGTCAGTTTGGAATCAAAACCACTTTGATCGAGCCAGGTGTAATCAAAACAAACTTTTTCAATTCAATGAAGATTCCAGAATCAAATATTGATCCAAAATACGAGGAATTGACCAAAAATATCCTGGCAGGTCTCAAGATGATGGTAGAAATGGGAACAGAACCATCTCAAGTTGCAGATGTAATCATAAAGGCAATTCATGATGACGAAATTTTACCTCGTTATGCCGTAGGAAGTGATGCTGCAATGTTTTTGGAAGCAAAAAAGATGAAAACAGACCTGGAATTTGAGAAATACATGAGCAAAGAATTGTTTCCTAGATGATGATGGGGTCGTGTTCTACGTTAAATTGATATACAGATAGAAATCAAATTTTGTCAAAGTCCGCAATTTTAAAGTGAAAATAATGAAATGGAAAACGCTACAACATAATGGAATCTTATTTCCTCCGGGTTATGAGCCTCAAGGGATTAAGATAAAAATCAATGGAGAAACTATTGATCTTGATCTAAACCAAGAAGAAATGATATATCAGTGGGCCAAAAAGAAAGATACAACATATGCTCAGGACAAAGTTTTTCAAAAAAATTTTACAGAGGATTTTATCAAAACTCTAAAATCAAAATTTAAAAAAATTTCATATGAAGATATTGATTTTTCAGCTGCTTACAAAGTAGTCGACAAAGAAAAGGATCTCAAAGAAATGATGACCAAAGATGAAAAAAAATCTCTTGCTGCAAAACGAAAAGAAATACGCGAACAATTAAAATCAAAATATGGGACTGCCATCATGGATGGAAACGAAGTTGAAGTTGCCAATTACATGGCAGAGCCGCCTGGGATTTTTATTGGACGAGGAGAACATCCGCTTAGAGGACGATGGAAACCTCGAATCACCACAAAAGATGTTACACTAAACCTTGGAAAGGAAGCAAAAATACCAGATGGAAATTGGGCCAAAATTATTCATGACAAAGATTCTATGTGGCTAGCTAGTTGGATGGATTTTCTCACACAAAAAAGAAAATATGTGTGGTTAGCAGATACTGCAGGATTAAAACAAGATAGAGACAAAGCAAAATATGAAAAAGCAGTAAAGCTTGCAAACGAAATTAACAGAATTAAAGATAGAATTGTAAAAGATATGAAAAGTAAGGATCCAAAAATTAGCAGAATTTCTACCGTATGTTATTTAATTTATAGAACCGCAATGAGAGTTGGAGATGAAAAGGATCCAGATGAAGCAGATACTGTTGGTGCTACAACTCTTAGAAAAGAACATATCAAAATCACTACGAACTCAATTGAATTTGATTTTCTAGGTAAAGATAGTGTTAGATGGCAAGAGACAGTAAAAGCTGAAGGTCATGATAAACAATTTCAGGAAAATTTGAAAAAATTAATTGAAAAGAAAAAACCAAAGGATGAAATTTTTGATGATATTACCTCAAGACATGTAAATGCATATTACTCTAGCATTGTGAAGGGATTAACAGCCAAGGTATTTAGAACATATCTAGCTACAACAGTAGTCAAAAATTATCTTATAAAGCATGATGATAACATGAAGGGGAAAACAGCAAATGAGAAGACATATCATGCAAAATTGGCAAATCTTGAAGCTGCCATGATGTGTAATCATAAGAGAACCATTCCAAAAACATTTGAGCAATCATTAGAAAAGAAAAGGGATACGCTCAAGAAGATTGAAAAAGATGAATCCTGGAAGAAAACTCAGGAAACTCTCAAAAAAGTAGAATCAAGTGTTTCAAAGACAGATACTCAAAAAAAGAATAGAGAGAAAAGAATTAAAACATTAAATGAACAAATTAAAAAACAAAAAAAGAAACACAAAGAAAGAATAGAGAAATTAAAGTTACAAATTGATTTATCTGAAAAAACTAGAGATTATAATCTAGGGACATCCTTGAGAAATTATATCGATCCTCGCGTCTTCAAGGCATGGACTGATGAAGTAGGTGCAGAATGGGAAAAGTTGTATACATCAGCATTACAAAAGAAATTCCTTTGGGTCAAAAATGAAAATATAGACTGGAAGAATTTTAAATGATATTTGGATTTTATCTAAATTCTTCGGTCCATGTAGATCTTTGTTGTAATTCCCAATCAGTGGAAGACTTGTTATCTGCTTTATCAGGTAGTTCTCCATGCAATGGTGATCCTGGGAAATAACCATTACACTCTAGTTGGAACACATCAGCATAAACAAATTGTGTCAAACCAGAAAATGTTTCTTCACCATCATGCAAAGTTGTAAAGATATAGTTGGTTATCATACAATCATGATACTCGAAGGTACGAAATACCATATCATCCTGATAAATCTCAAATAATACATCAAATTCTATATCAGTTGCTGTAATTGGTTTCATTCCTTTGTAGTGTGTTACATCAGCGACTTCATATAACATCATATGAGAGTAATCAGGAGCACCCCATATCTCAACCGTTGGTTTTACGGTTGAGACGTGAGAAGGAGAGCATTAAATCCTGTTTTCTGATCAAATACTTTAAAATTATCTACAACATATGGATCTCCATTAATTTGAAATGTACTCCTCACATGAATATCACCAACACTATCAACTAGAGGTATTTTGGTTTCCTCAGCATTAGCTAAATCCAACATTTGTTGAATTGTGAGAAGCAAAACTGAAAATATGACAATAGATGTCAAAATAGAAAATCGTTGAATATTTTGGTTCATTAGAGATAAAGTCTAAAAATTAAAGATAAACTACACGTGTACTTTGCAATGCACTGCCCAGTAAAACTGAGTTTACACTAACGTTGATGGAGAAATGTCTGAAATATTTTAGAATCATTTAATTTCCCAAATTTTTAGGCATATATTATGCCGGGGTAGCTCAGCCTGGTTAGAGTGCCAGTTCACTTGGTAAACTCTAACAGTTCTCCAACTAAGGCAATACTCATAATCTGGAGGTCGCGAGTTCGAAACTCGCCCCCGGCACACACAATTGTATTGAATATGCCATATCCTTCTTGAAATTAGTGTATAAAATTAAGTCTAGTTTTTTTATAATTTTCTTTTTTAAAACAAAACCTAACTCAAAAGCATATAAATGCATTGTTTTTGGAGTTGTAAACTCAATTATTTTATCTTGAAAATTTTCTTCGGTAGGTAATATAAAATATTCATTATGCAATTGATGTTGTAAAACTTGGTATTGAGGTTGA
>JBMYWJ010000044.1:3973-6078 GCA_049607285.1 Candidatus Nitrosopumilus sp. | reverse complement strand
TCCTGATGCAAATCCCGCATTTGCAAATTTATCTGGTGACAGATACGCACCAGAGGAGTCAAAGGATGTATGGAATAAAACACCTGTATTCTTTGAACAGAATTTGATCTAATAGTTGTTTGTTTAAATAGAATTGCCATTCTGATTATATCAAAACAAAACCATACCGTAAACCTAAAACAATATTATAATGATTCTTTCTCCTTTAACAGAGTAATATAACACGCTCATGTTAGAGTGGGAGTAGAAATCTAATATCTCTATTCTATCTCTCACTCTCGATATTCAAAATACCGAATCAGTACTCGGATGATATCCTCAAAAGACTAGGTTGGAATAATACCAATTGAACTGTTTTGAATGCATGCAACAAAAAAAATAATTTTGGAACTTAAGACCAAAAACCAGCGCTAGTACTTTGGTGACAGCTCCATAAAGTCTTGTTACACGTATTTTGTATAACTAGTATATACACGATATTCCAAATCTGATATTATAGAACATCTGTATGTATTTTCTTTATACAATTGCTCCTATTGAAAAATTATATTTAGATAACTGGTAATATCAAAATACTAATTTTGTTTGTTCTCTGTTATTATTAGATTAATAAGAATTCATACGATAATGTTATATCTGTAAACGCAATATCAGATCATTGCAAACAGCTACTACCATTTGGAAATGTTATCGATGTGCACTCACATTTAACAAAGAAGAGATCGCAATTACTCATTACGATATCTTCAAACACCCTATCCAAAAAATAGAAACTTCAATCCTCAATTAACCCTTCACTTCTTTTTCCTTTTAAAGTAATCAACATCATATTTTGTAAACGTTAGCTATAAGTTCAGTTTTCAATGATTTATTTTATTGGAATCTGTCTTAAAGTTTGAGCTAGTATCTGACTATACTCCTACTGGAGATCAACCCCAAGCAATTGATGAACTGGTCAAAGGTGTGAATAAAAAGGCTGTACAAACTTTGATTGGAGTGACTGGTAGTGGCAAAACATTTTCAGTTGCAAATGTCATTGCTAGAACTGGTAAAAATACTCTAGTCATATCTCACAACAAAACTTTGGCAGCCCAGCTTTATTCAGAATTAAAGCAGTTTTTTCCAAAGAATAATGTGGGATATTTTGTATCTTATTATGACTATTATCAACCTGAAAGTTATCTACCTCAAACTGATACCTACATTGAAAAAGACACTCAAATTAATGAAAAAATTGAAAAATTAAGACTGGAGGCAACTGCAATGCTACTTTCAGGTGAACCTACAATTATAGTCTCAACCGTGTCTTGCATTTACTCTCTAGGAAATCCTCAAGATTGGAATAACCTGGCAATTACGATAAGTAGCGGTGATGAGATTAAACGAAATGAAATTATACGAAAATTCATAGATGCAAGATACGAAAGAAATGATGTTGAAGTTGCGCCTGGAAACTTTCGAGTAAAGGGTGACACTATCGATATCATTCCTGCATATTCAGAAGATCTAGTCCGAATATCCATGTTTGGAGATGATGTAGAAAAGATTAGTTTACTTGATCCTGTATCTCTCAAGGAAAAAAGAAAAATATCTCAAATCAAAATTTTTCCTGCAAAACATTATCTTATTGCAAAAGATGTTAGAGAAAAAGCACTTACCTCAATTAAAGAAGAATTAGAAACTCGTCTGTCTGAACTCAACGAACTAGAGCGACAACGGCTTGAAATGCGAACAAAATATGATTTAGAAATGATTGAGGAGTTGGGTTATTGCTCTGGAATTGAAAACTACTCTAGACATTTTGATGGACGAATGGCAGGACAAAAAGCGTTTTGTTTGATGGATTTTTTTGGAGATGATTATCTTTTGGTGATTGATGAGTCACATGTGACATTGCCTCAACTTCATGGAATGTACAAGGGTGATCATTCAAGAAAAAGAGAACTTGTAACGTATGGCTTTAGATTACCAAGTGCATATGATAATCGTCCATTAAAATTTGAAGAATTTGAGGAATATGTCAAAAACACGATATTTGTTTCTGCCACTCCTGCAGAATATGAGAAAAAAAAATCCTCAAAAATTGCAGAACAACTGGTAAGACC
>JBMYWJ010000044.1:0-3964 GCA_049607285.1 Candidatus Nitrosopumilus sp. | reverse complement strand
CCTGCAGAATATGAGAAAAAAAAATCCTCAAAAATTGCAGAACAACTGGTAAGACCGACTGGATTGCTTGATCCACAAATTGAAGTTAGACCTACCAAAAACCAAATGGATGATTTAATCAAAGAGATAAACAAAAGAGCCGAAAACTCTGAGCGTGTATTGGTTACTACCTTAACTAAAAGAATGGCTGAAGATTTAGCAGAATATCTGTCAAAAAAACAGGTTAGGGTGAGGTACATGCATTCTGAAATTGAAGGATTGCAAAGAACAGAGTTAATTCGACAATTACGTCTAGGTGAATTTGATGTTCTTGTTGGAATTAATCTCTTACGGGAAGGATTGGATATTCCGGAAGTCTCTTTGGTTGCAATTTTAGATGCAGACAAAGAAGGATTTTTACGAAATTTTACAAGTCTTATTCAGACATGTGGTCGTGCTGCACGAAATGAAAATGGAACTGTGATAATGTATGCCGATACTACTACTCAATCCATGAAAAACACAATAAATGAAACTAAACGTCGTAGAGAAAAACAAATTCAATACAATACAGAACATAACATAACTCCTCAAACAATCATAAAATCAGTTCCAGAACAAGTAACAACGTTAGATGATTCAAAATTAAAGTCTGCCCATGATCTTGCCACTGATATTATTGATTTAGAGGCGCAGATGAAAAAATATTCAGAAGATTTGGACTTTGAACGAGCAATAGAATGTAGAGATAGAATAAAAAGACTAGAAAAGGAGATCCAACTAAAAGATGACAGAAAATAAACTAAAGATTCGCGGAGCACGACATCACAATTTAAAAAATCTTGATATTGATATCCCAAAAAACAAACTAGTAGTTATTAGTGGTCTATCTGGTTCTGGAAAATCTACTTTAGCATTTGATACCATTTATGCTGAGGGTCAAAGACGATATGTAGAATCACTTTCTGCATATGCTCGACAGTTCCTTGAAATGATGGACAAACCTGATGTTGATTCCATTGAAGGACTATCTCCTGCTATTTCTATTCAACAAAAAACTACTAGTAAAAATCCTAGATCTACGGTTGGAACGACTACTGAGATTTATGATTATATGAGATTACTTTTTGCTCGAATTGGAATCCCTTATTGTACAAATTGTGGACGGAAAATCTCTACTCAGTCAATTGAGACAATATGTGACTCAGTTCTAAAAGATTTTTCTGGTAAAAAAATTCTAATTTTATCTCCTATAATTCAGCGAAAAAAAGGCACATATGAGAAACTATTTGAACAAGTCAAAAAAGATGGTTATTCTCGAATACGTCTTAATGGAGAAATTCTGAGCCTAGATGATGAGATTCCACCTCTTGACAAGCAAAAATGGCATAATATTGAGATTGTAGTAGATAGAATTACTACTGAGAAGTCTGAACGATCTAGATTGTTTGAGGCCATTCAAACTGCAATAAAAGCCTCAAAAGGAGATGTGATGATTGCTTTTGAGAAAACAGAAAAAATATTTTCACAAAACAATGCTTGTCCTTACTGTGGGCTAACCGTTGGAGATTTAGAGCCTAGAACATTCTCCTTTAACTCGCCATTTGGAATGTGTAAAACCTGCAATGGTTTAGGTGTAAAGTTAGAGTTTGATCCTGAATTAGTAATTCCTGATAAAACAAAATCTATTTTAGATGGTGCTATTGTTCCTTGGAGTGGAAGATTCTCTTCCTTTAGAAGACAAGCACTAAGAGCCGTTGGAAAAAAATTTGGGTTTGATTTGATGACTCCAATTGAGAAGATAAAACCAAAACATCTTAACATTATTCTAAATGGTACTGAAGATTTAATTGATTTTAGATATAGGTCAAAATCTGGTGATTCGTCTTGGCAATACACTGACGCTTTTGAAGGAGTACTTGTAAATCTCCAACGAGTATTTATGGAAACTGATTCTGAATCAAAACGAGAATGGTTAAAACAATTCATGCGAGACTCTCCTTGTAACACCTGTAATGGAAGAAAATTAAAACCTGAATCTTTGGCAGTTAAAATCAATGATAAAGGAATCATGGATGTTTGTGATTTGTCCATTGATCATTGCTATGATTTCTTTTCAACATTGAAACTAACTGAAAATGAACAGTACATAGCACGTGATGTTCTCAAAGAAATTAAGGAACGTTTAGAGTTTTTAATGAACGTTGGATTAAACTATCTTACATTAAATAGATTAAGTTCTACATTATCCGGCGGTGAATCCCAACGAATTAGACTAGCTACTCAAATTGGCTCCAACCTTACTGGGGTTTTGTATGTTTTAGATGAACCTACAATTGGTTTGCATCAACGTGATAATGAACGACTCATAAAAACGTTAACAAAGCTACGAAATTTGGGAAATACCGTCATTGTTGTGGAGCATGACGAAGAAGTAATACGAAATTCAGATTGGATAATAGATTTGGGTCCTGGTGCCGGTGTCCATGGAGGTAATGTAGTTTTTGAAGGAACTGTCAATAAAATCCTTAACGATCGTAAATCCGTAACTGGAAACTATCTTAAGGATAATTCCTTGATAACATTGGAAGATAAAATCCGTAATCGTTCAGGTTCTTTGATTGTTAAAAAGGCATCCGAGAATAATCTCAAAGAAATCGATGTTGAAATACCTCTTGGTCTTTTTATTTCCATTACGGGAGTTTCAGGTTCTGGAAAATCCACTTTAATTAATGACATATTATTAAAATCTCTAGAGAATCATTTTTACAAATCAAATGTTAGATCTGGTATACACAAAGAGATCATTGGTTTAGAAAATATTGATAAGGTAATTGCAATTGATCAATCCCCAATAGGAAGAACTCCTCGTTCAAACCCTGCAACTTACATAGGAGCCTTTACCCCAATTAGAGATCTTTATGCAAATACTGAACTATCAAAAGAACGTGGATATGCTCCAGGACAATTTTCATTTAATGTAGCTGATGGTCGATGCTTTGCTTGTGATGGTGATGGCGTAAAACAAATTGAAATGCAATTCTTATCTGATGTATATGTGAAATGTGATGAATGTAAAGGCAAACGATACAATTCTGAAACCTTATCTGTGTTGTATAAAGGCAAAAATATTTCAGATGTTTTAAACATGACTGTTCTTGAAGCTTTGAATTTTTTTGAAAACATACCTGCTATAAAACGAAAATTACAAACAGTTTATGATGTTGGATTGGGTTATATCAAACTTGGACAATCCTCAACTACATTGTCTGGGGGTGAAGCTCAAAGGGTAAAACTTGCTTCAGAATTGTCAAAAAGAGGAACTGGCAAGACATTCTATATTTTAGATGAACCTACAACAGGTTTACATTTTGCTGATGTTCAAAAATTATTAGATGTTCTTAATCGATTAGCAAATCTAGGAAATACTGTAGTTGTAATTGAGCATAACATGGATGTAATCAAAACAGCAGATTGGATAATCGATATGGGACCTGAAGGAGGAGATGAAGGAGGACAAATAGTCACTACTGGAACTCCACAACAAGTTGCAAAAGCACCTGGAAGTTATACTGGAAAATATCTAAAAAAATTATTAAAAAAATGACTTTTGATATTTCTAAAATTACACTTCCTACAAATCCAGGTATCTATTTGATGAAAAATTCTGATGAAAAAATTATCTATATTGGAAAAGCAAAGAATCTCAAAAACAGAGTAAGATCTTACTTTTTAAAAAATCAAAATTACAAGACTCAAAAATTAGTTGAAAATATTTCTGATATTGAATTTGTTTTAACTGATAATGAGAGTGAAGCTTTTCTTTTAGAGTCAAATATGATAAAAAAATATCGTCCACGATTTAATATTGAATTAAAAGATCAACAAAGATACACATATCTTAGAATTTCTGATGAAAAATATCCTCGATTATTGGTATCTAGAAGAACTAGGGACGGAAAGTTTTTGGGAAAAGGAAAAACTT
>JBMYWJ010000043.1:0-6108 GCA_049607285.1 Candidatus Nitrosopumilus sp. | reverse complement strand
ACAATTGTATTAATTGTTGCAAATGCAATTGTTTTTTTTATTCAAGTAGCTGCTACTGGACAATTTTTTGATTTTACAAACCAAAATGCATTTACAATGTTTTACAATTGGGGTGCCGTTCCAAATTGTGTAACTGGTGCATCTTCTTCACTTATTGATTTTGGTGCTGGTCCAGAGACAATTTTATGTCCTGATGCACCGTTTGTATCTCTATTAAGTTCTATCTTTATGCACGGAGGTTTGCTACATTTTGGTGGTAACATGTTATTTTTGTGGGTATTTGGAGACAACATTGAACAAAAATTTGGAAAATTAAAATATCTTGCAATTTATTTGGCCTGGGGTATTGCTGCTGGATTAATTCATATTGCTGGTGATTCTACTAGTGCAATTCCAGCAGTTGGTGCATCTGGTGCAATTTCTGGCGTACTTGGTGCATATCTTGTAATCTTTCCAAAAGCTAGAATTCTAACTTTGATGGGATATTTCTTTATGCATATACAAGCAAGATGGTTCTTACCTTTTTGGTTAATCTTCCAGAATCTACTTCCTTTTTTTATAGGTGGATTTGGTGCAGCAGGTGGAGGAGTTGCATTTCTTGCTCATATTGGTGGATTTGTAGTAGGTTTAGCAACTGGATATCTTTACAAAAAAACTCATACTTCTGACTTTACTTATGGTACAAGATATGGTTATAGATCAGATTATTGAAGGAATAAATTCCTGATACTGATTAAAAATTTCATGCCATTGATTACAGTATCAATGTATCCTGGAAGAACTCAGGAACAAAAAGATGAATTTGCAAAAACAATAACAAAATCAGCAGTAGAGATTCTAAAAACAAAAGAAAATCATGTAATTGTTGTTTTTGAAGACAATCCTAAAGAAAATTGGTTTTTAGCAGGAGACCAACTTTAATTATTTTTAAAAATAATTGACTGGATAAAATCCCCCAGTCAAGGGATCACATACACACTAATCGATTTGCTATTCTTATGACTAATTTACATAATAAGAAAATGGTACATTTCGTGTTTGTACCACGAGTTTATCCTTTTATTGTCATTTCACTAATTAATTTTATGAAAGCTTGTGTGATTCAATTCAAAGCATCAATTAACAAAGAAAAAAATTTAAAAAAAATTATTTCATTTATTTCTCAAGCAGCTTCAAAAAATGCAACGTTATGTGCTTTCCCTGAATTTATGATGTTTTACACAAATTCTTCTCAAACTCCAAAAGAATTATCTAATTTATCTGAAACAATTAATGGAGATTTTGTTTCAACAATTGCAAAAACTGCCAAAGAAAATAATATTCAAGTTGTAGGTTCTTTTTATGAAAAAAGTAGAAAAAAAAATCGTGTTTATGATACTTCTTTTATCATTAACAAATTCGGTAAAGTCATTTCCACTTATAGAAAAATTCATCTTTACGACGCATTAGGGTTTAGAGAATCAGATAAAATGATTTCAGGTTCAAAGATTCCCAAACCTGTAATGACTTCACTTGGAAGAATTGGTATGATGATATGTTATGATTTACGATTTCCTGAGATGTCAAGATCTCTTGCTGTTGCAGGATCAGATGTTTTAGTTGTTCCTTCTGCTTGGGTTAAAGGTAAAATGAAAGAAGAACATTGGATTACAATTAACAAAGCTCGTGCAATCGAAAATGGTTGTTATGTTATTGCACCTGATCAAGTAGGAAACATTTACTGTGGAAGAAGTTTAGTAGTTGATCCATATGGAAAAATTTTACTTGACATGAAAAAGAAAGAAGGACTAGGTTTTGTTGACATCGATTTGAACAGAGTAAAAGAGACGCGTAAAGCTTTACCATTACTTAAAAACAGAAGAACAGATGTTTATCCTACTTTGAAATCTTAGACTCTCTACTTTTACAGATAAAATTTGAACATTGTTTGGTCCATTTCTGATTTCGTGAATAACGAAAAATTATCATTGGCCATTTACATACTTTGCAAGATTTCTTTGTTGCCCTAAGTTTTGCCTTTTGTAGCAATGGTGAAGAAGCTTTACATCCACCATAGAAATTTGAACAACCCATGAATCTCTTTCTTGTTGTTTTTGATCTAATAACCATTAATTCACCAATTTTGCATTTAGGACATTGCACTAATCCATTTTTTGGAGAGTTTGTCCCAAGAATAAAATATTTTTTTTCTTTAGAGGACCAAGAAAGATACCCGTTACTATCCAAGTACTGAATAATCTCTTTTTTGAAAATATTGGTTTGAGACTTTGTAGTTTTTACTCTGTGTCTTACTATCTGTTTTTTTATCTGACAAGTTTGTAAATTGGTTTTCCTTACTGGCATTTTCTGTGATCAATTCACTAAAACAATTTTTATAGGGAGTAAGGTCAGCGACATTTATGGAAAAGGTTTGTGTTCTTGGTGCTGGAAGCACGAAATATGGAAAACTAGCAGATAGTATTGCGGATATCACCACTCAGGCGTCAGTTTCAGCTATAGATAACGCAGGAATTGACCCAAAAGAGATCAAAGCAGCATACATTTCAAACGTATTTGGAGTAGCAGACAAACAGGTACATCTTGGACCTGTATTAATGAGCAACTTAGGTATTTCTGATAAACCATCATTATCAATAGAATCAGCATGTGGAAGTGGTTCTGTATCTTTTAGAGAAGCCTATGCAAATGTTGCAGCTGGCTTCTATGATTGTCTTGTTGTTACTGGCGTTGAGAAAGTAACTCATACAGGAACAGAATGGACTACAACTTATTTTGCATATTGTTCAGACTTTTTTTATGAAGGTCAAGCTGGTGCATCATTTCCTGGATTATTTGCATCAATGGCAAGAGCATACTTGAACGAGTTTGATGCTACTGAAGAAGATTTTGCAAGAGTTGCAGTAAAGAATCATGAAAATGGTGTATTAAACCCAAAAGCTCATTTACAAAAGAAAATTACAATTGATGATGTAATGGACTCTGCAGTTGTTGCAAGTCCTCTAAAACTTTATGATTGTTGTCCTTTTTCTGATGGCGCAAGTTCTGTGATTCTTTGCTCTGAAAAATTTGCAAAAGAACATGGTGGTAATTACGTAGAGGTTATCGGATCTGGTAGAGGTGGCTCACCTGCAGCGTTACAAGGACGGGAACATATGACTACTATTCCGAGTACAAAAATTGCAGCAGAAGCTGCATACAAGATGGCAGGTATTACTGCAAAAGATGTAAACTTTGCTGAAGTACATGATTGCTTTACAATAGCTGAAGTAGTTGACACTGAAGATTTAGGATTCTTTGAAAAAGGAAAAGGTGTACAAGCTGTTCGTGAAGGTAGAACAAAATTAAATTCTGACGTTTCAATAAACCCATCAGGTGGTCTTAAATCAAAAGGACATCCAATTGGAGCTACTGGTGTTGGACAAGTAGTAGAAGTATTTGATCAATTAACTGGTCAAGCAGGTGCACGAACTGTTAAGGATGCAAAAATAGGATTAACTCATAATTTTGGTGCAACTGGAGCCAGTTGTGCAGTTCATGTATTCCAAAGTGTGTAAAATGTCTGTTAAGGAACAACTAATCGAAAATGCCAAACAAGGCAAAGTTTTGACTCACAAATGTTCTAGTTGTGGCCATCTTCATCTCTCCACTGTATATTTTTGTCAAAATTGTGGCAGTAAGGGATTTGAAGATGCAATTTTAGATGGTATAGGCTCAGTTGCTACTTATACCATAATTACCGTACCTCCAGCAGGCTTTGAAAAATATACTCCATATGCCTTTGTAGTGCTCCAACTTGATAATGTGGATCTCAGAATTTCAGGATTTATGGGGAAAATTGCTACTCCGGCAGACCTTCCAGTTGGAACAAGAGCCAGAATAACTGGTTTTGATGAACGTGGAATCATTATTGAAAAACAGTAAAATAATTTATTTGAATTATTAAAAAAAATCAAAATCGATTCTTAATAATTTTGCATGTCTAGTCTATTTCATGTCTGTAGAAGTTACATGTGGAAAATGTGGAGAAAAGATCACAAATATGAAAATGCTAAAATCTCTAAAAGATGTAATGAATCCTTACAACGGTAAATGTCCATCATGTGGACAGAAACTTTCTACATCTGAATTTTCGCTTGATGTTCAAGAAAATTGATCTAAAAAGATTATTTTAACAAGATTATTATTTTTAGACATTAGAAAATTAAATCTTTGATGTGCGCATTTTTTGTCTGTTATTTACAAATTTGATCCAAGGTGATCTAAAATGATCTAGTCATAAGTCTTATTTACTGCTTAATTTTAGAAAACTACATGGAATTAAGCGAAGAGATATCTGAACCAAAGAGAAGTGGCATCTTACAATCTACATCAAAACGTGTCAGAATGATATTCTCTGTTATGGCAAGTCCAAATAGGATTGATATTCTACGAATCTTAAATTCTAAAGGACCATTAACTTATTCTGAATTAAAATCTCTTGCTGGATTTAAATCAAAAAAAGAAAGCGGAAAATTTGCTTATCATTTAAGAAAATTATTGAGACAATCACTTGTTGCACTGAACAAATCTGAAAGACGATATACTATTACAAATCTTGGAAAACTTGTTTTAAGTTTGGCAAGACAAATTGAGGAAAGATCTATTATTGAAAGTGGAAAAATGTATGTTAGGACATCTCATGAATCAATAGAAGAATTTAATTCTCATAAAATTATTCAATCATTAGTTCGTGAAGGAAGCCTTCCATTAGAACTGGCTCAAAAAATTACTGAAGAAGTTGAAAATAGAATTTATAAATATCAAACTACTTACCTTACAGGTTCGTTAATACGAGAAATGGTAAATTCTGTTCTTTTAGAACATGGTCACGAGGAATATAGAAACAAACTTGCACGCCTAGGACTACCTGTTTATGATGTCCAGGAGATGATTTCCAATTTAGACAACGTGGACAACGGGGTTGAAGGTCTCTTATTTAATACTGGACAGAGAGTTTTTGCCGAACACCTGCTTACTAATATCCTACCAAAAGATGTGGCAGATGCTCATCTTTCAGGTGATTTGCATATTACTAATCCCGGAATTTGGTCCATGATTCCTGACACAATATTTGTTAATGTTAAAGAACTAATTGAAGATGGGATTGATCTTGGCGGTAAGTATCTTGATGTTTCACGAATTGCTGCGTCAAAACAACTCGATGAGATAACAAGCTCATTATCTCTTGTAATTTCTCTTCTTTCCAAAGAAGCTTCACAAGAAATTGTATTTGATGGACTAGTTCAGTTATTTACAAAACATTCAAAGTCACTTGCAGATCTTGAACAAAAATTAACAAATGCTTTTGCAACTGCATCCACTACTTCGAAATATAATAAAACAAGTACTATTGTTTCAATTAGATTACAATTAGGTTCTGATACAAAAATAATTCACTCAATTCTTAATGCATACAAAAATTATACAAAGATAACACCAATACCAAAAATTGGTTTGATAATAGATCATGACAAAGGAAAGATAACTGATGTTTCCGAATTATTATCTGAAATAATTTCACTTGGTGGAAAGGTGATGTTTGCCAAAGGTCAGACATCTAGTTTTGGTGTAACAAATGGATCCACAAAAAGTACCGGACCTCTTTCAATTAATTTACAATCAGTTTCAATAAATCTTCCCCGACTTGCATTTGAATCAAACAAAGATGAAACTTACTTTAGAGCAAGACTTGCATTACTAATGAAACCTGCCTTAGCTTCAATGGCATTAAGAAAAAAAGATATATCAGATCTTACAAGGAGAGGTCTTAATCCTATTCTTGCAAAGAACACGCAATACATGCAAAGAAGTTCTGTTTCTCTTGTTGTAAATCTAGTAGGACTAAAGGAAGCAGTCTTCAATATACTCGGATTCAAAGATAATAAAGAAGGACGTGAAATACTTCACAAAGTTATTGAAACTGCTGTTGATGTTGGAACCAAAAAAGGCAAAGAATTAGGTGATCCTGTGGCCATTTGTATGACTAAAACTGAAGGCTCCAGTCGATTTGCAAGCCTTGATGGTGAGAAATATGGTAAGAATTCTGCACTTAATTCCATGGATGATGAC
>JBMYWJ010000042.1:0-6109 GCA_049607285.1 Candidatus Nitrosopumilus sp. | reverse complement strand
TCTTCGGTCATAAAACGTTCGTTGCCATTGTGCCACCATCCCTAATGTAAAATTGTTTAAAAGAAACACGATTACCGGAATGTCTTCTAAAACAGCAGTTGCAAGAGAATTTTCAGTCATACTGAAACTGCCATCTCCAGCAATATCCACCACAGGAACATCAGGTTTTGCGACTTTGGCTCCAATTGCTGCGGGAAATCCCCAGCCCATAGTACCAAGACCTGTTGAACTAAAAAAAGTACCAGGTTGAATTACATCATAAAATAATGATGCCCACATTTGATGCTGACCCACTTCAGTAGTGATAATAGATTCAGAAGGTAGTAATTCTCGGAGTTTACGTAAGATTTTGGCAGCGCCCATCTCACCAGGATGAAGTTTCAAATTTTCTCGCCAATAATCTTTGGTCTCTTTGACATGTTTGATCCAAACTGTTTCTTCAGTTTTTTTAATTGCTTTTTGTAAAAGTAACTTTACCATGATTCTAAGAGAGGCACGTACATCGCCTATTACAGCTATCTGAGTGGTTTGATTTTTTCCAATCTCTGCAGGGTCAACATCCATATGAATAATCTTTAGTCTTTTTTCAAAGGCCTCAAAAGTTCCAACTGATCTGTCAGAGAATCTAGTTCCAATTGCTAGTACGCAATCAGCTTCTGCCATCATTTTATTTGCTTCTGCATGTCCATGCATTCCAATTGGACCCAAAGACAAAGGATGATTTTCAGGAAATGCACCTTTTCCCTTAAACGTAGTAACAACTGGAAGCATAAGAGTTTCAGCAATAGACTGTAATTCAGCAAAGGCTGATGAGATAATAGTTCCACCTCCAGCTAAAATTATAGGTTTTTCAGAATGAAGTAACATTTCAGTTGCTTTTTCAACTGCAACAATATCAGGATCAGTCCAAGGACGATAACCATGAATTTTAAATTCATCAGGAAATGTCATCGGTGCTTCACCTTCCTGAACGTCTTTTGGGATATCGATAAGTACAGGTCCTGGTCTTCCAGTTTCGGCAATGTAAAACCCTTTTCTTACAACTTCTGGGATTTCTCCAGCAGTTCTAGGTTGAAATGCATATTTTACCACAGGGTTGGCCATTCCAATAATATCACTTTCTTGAAATGCATCCTTACCAATCATTTTAACAGGTACTTGACCAGTTACAGCAACTATTGGAGAAGAATCTGCCTGAGCAGTTGCAATGCCAGTTAGGATGTTAGTAGCACCCGGACCAGAAGTTGCAAAGCAAACACCAGGTTTTCTACTTACTCTTCCAAAACCATCAGCCATATGAGCTGCTGATTGTTCATGTCGTACCAAAATATGTCTAATATCACATCTAGCAAACTCATCATACATGGGAAGGTTTGCACCTCCAGGTAGGCCAAACACTTGTTTAACGCCTTCTTTTTCCATGGCAGTCATCAAAGCTTTTGCCCCTTTCATATTTTCCATTTTATTCATCAAATCAATCGCCATAATTTTAATGTGTAAAGCTGACTGTATGTCCGAAATTTAATTCAGAACCTCCAGTAGAAGAATTTGAGAGGAATCTACTGGATTTAACATGCAATCAAAAGAAAGTACATTATTAATAAAATTATCTTATTTTGCTTTTAGTTTAATTTCTTCAGTGATTTGAGTACTAGTATCAACATAATGTAACTCATGCCAATTGCCAATAGGAACTGGTTTTCTGTTTATTGTACAATCCTTAGAATTCAAATCACATCAGATTGAATGCTCTTACAGTAAAATAGTGACAATACAGAAGACTTAAACTGATAATTTTCATATTTCAAATGAATATTTTGCAGGATAATGAAGAGATCATAAAAGTTATCGAAATTTTATTTCAGGCAGGAGTGACAAAAGATCTATCAGTATTGAAAGACATTCATTTGAATGATCCAAGATTTTCAAGTTTTAGTGATTTGCCCCCATACGATCTAAAAGATTATCAAAATACAATAGAGTTAGAAGAATTACGTTTTGTAAGTATTTCAGATTACACTTACGAAATAAAAAATCCAAAAATTAGCACATTTGAGAATGTTGCTATTGTAGCTTTAGAATTGATTCAGAAAGGAATGTTAGTAGATAACAAAGCATACACTGGAGAACATATGATAATTAATGGACGTGCAACATTTGTTTTGGTGAAAAAGCCAACTTGGAAGATTATACATATTCATCTGTCAAAGATAAACTAATGTCTCTAGTTTTTTGTTTGAGAATTGTTTTGATTAGGTTTTTTTGAATTGTTTTGATTAGGTTTTTTTGAATTGTTTTGATTAGGTTTTTGAGATTTTCTTGTTTGTTTATTTTTTGAATCTTCGTTTACAAATTTTTTGTATAGGTTAAATGCTTGATCAACATTTGAGTTGCCATGAACTATTGCGCGTACGGCACGGATCATAGCGACAGGATGTTCTGATTGCCAAATATTTCTTCCCATATCTACACCAACGGCACCATGTTTAATGGAATTGTATGTCAATTGTAATGCATCACGTTCTGGGATTTTCTTCCCGCCAGCAACAATAATCGGAACAGGACATGATTGGATAACTTTTTCAAAATTATCACAGTAGTATGTTTTGACTATATGGGCACCTTGTTCAGCTGCCACCCTACAAGCTAATGAAAGATATCGTGAATCTTTACCAAGTTCTTTTCCTACCGCAGTGACAGCTAAAACGGGGATTCCATACTGCTCTGCCTCACTAACTAATTTTCCCAGATTAACTATTGTTTGATATTCATATTTTGATCCGACAAAAATAGACATTGCAAGTGCACTGGCATTAAGTCGTATTGCATCCTGGATAGATACGGTAATATCTTCTTGAGACAAATCTTCACCAATGATACTTGAGCCTCCAGAAACTCTCAAGACCATTGGAGTGTTAGACGTGGGGGGCACAGATGTTCTTTGAACACCTCTTGTAACCATTAGAGAATCACAATGTTTCAAAAGAGGTGCAATTACCCGTTTAGGATTCTCCAATTTTTCAGTTGGGCCCAGAAAATATCCATGATCCACTGCCAACATTAATGCACGGTTATTTTGGGGTTTAATGATAGCAGATATTCTATTTTTTAATCCCCAATCCATGTTTCTTCGGTTTTGAAAGAAAAGAAATACCTTTCTTAAGCCTTTCCTATTTCGTGATAATTATTTTCATCGCATTATCACCACTACGTGCATGATCAAATGCTTTTTGAGAATCAAGAATAGAGTATGTGTGAGTGATCAATTGCTTAACATTGATTTGGCAGGATTCAATGAGATCAAGAGCTTCTCTTGTATCATGATCAGATGCGGCATAACTTGTAACTAGTGTAATCTCTTTTGAGTAGATTTTATTCATATCCAAATCTAGTTTAGAGCCTTTTGATGGAACGCCAAACATCATTACAGAACCACCTTTTCTTACCATATCAATTGCATCCCTAAGTGCATTCATACTACTTGTGGCCACTATTGCCACATCTACTCCCAATCCATCAGTTTGATCCAAAATTTTCTGCTTTCTGTCTTTATTCATTGAGTTAATGGATTCAGTAGCATTGAACTTTTTGGCAAAATTAAGCCTAGATTCATTTACATCAAAACAAAAAATTTTAGAAAATTTTTTTGCACGAGCCAATAGAACATGCATCATTCCTGTTGGACCAACACCAAAGATAGCAGCAGAGTCATCTTTCTGATAAGAATATTTTCTCCAAGCTCGAACACAACATGCCAATGGTTCAATCATTGCTGCTTCTGCAAAGCTTATAGAATCAGAAATTTTCAACACTCCTCCATGAGTAACGTTCCAGGAAGGAACAACATATTCTTCGGATAGGCCACAAGGTAAAAGATTTGTTTCATAATATTTTGAGCACATGGTCTCATTACCATGTTTACATATATGACAATCATAGCAAGGAACATGATGATGAGTAAAAACTCGATCACCTTTTTTGAATTCTTTTACATTAGTGCCAACATCTAAAATAATACCTGCAGGTTCATGACCTAAACGCATTGATGGTTGTCCATATTGACCAAATACTTTTTCCAAGTCAGAACCACAAATACCACAAGCCTGCATCTGTACTAAGATATCACCATCACCCAGGATTGGCTTTTCCACATCATTAACAGAAACTATTGATGATTCTTTAACAAACACTGTTTTCATAATAAACATAATATAATTAATTATAAGTAGATTAAAAAAATCACACACCAAGAATTTTTTTAAGCATTACTCTATAATCAACTTCAGTTTTTTCACTGCCTGTTGCAGGTAAGGCAAAAACAAGAGTTGATTTTTCAGCTCGTAGAGCAGTTAATTCATCATTAATAGATTCAGTAATATCATCACTAACCAAAACCAATCCAACATCAGAATCATTGGTTAATTTTTTAATTTCGTCTAAGGCAGTTTGAGGGTTTGCAGAAATCACTCCTGGAACCCCAGCTAATTGAAAACTAGTTACAAAGGATTTACTGCCAACAGTGAAGATTTTCACAATTAAAAAACTTGTTCATTCTAATTTAACCCTTTTTGGTAGGCATTAGATCTGGAAAGATTGATTTAGTTTAACATATCAACAAATTCATGGTAGAAATTGACACTCAAAAAGAAGTATACTTGTTCCTTCATGGAAGAATGGATCTAAAAGAAAAAGCCGTAAATGCCCTTAAAATAAAAGGGTTTGTGGAAGATAAAATTACAATGGCGGTACCAAACAAAGTAGGTAATATAGGAGATTATATGGGAATGTTATGGATGCCACCAAATCCAGATCAAATTAAGATTCAACAAATCACAAAAATAGAAAATGTAGAACCAGAAGGAATGATAGGACTCTGGAAAGGAGTTTCAAAAGAAGACATTGACACTATGCCATTAGAGTAAAGTTAGCTGAATCCAGCACCAAAATCATTACCCTTTTCCAAAAGATCACTAGAATCAGAATGTTTAAGCTTTCTGAATAACAGGGTTTCATAAACCAACTTCATTGCTTTCTCATCATCTAGATCACAATCTAGTTTTATTTGATTTTTGTATTTTTCTAATCTAGTTACATCTTGTTCGTCCGGCGAAATATCATCATGAATCATGAGATTAGCTATTTTTTCAATTTCAGAATTTTGTTCAGATTCATCCATAGTGGATTATAGAATTTCTACTTATTAACACATTCTAAATTATGGTTTGAACTACATAGTAAGTAAATGTCAAAATTAATGTCTTTGCACAATCGAATAAGTGATCATAAGTCACAAATCAATCCATAAAGAAAATCAGAAAACTCATCATCAGAGAAAATAATTTTTTCAGTTTTGTTTTCTTTTTGCGCTATTTCAGCAGATTTTAAATGATAACAAGTAGCATTTTCATTTAACGTACTAAAATAGAATCCAGGACAAGAACAAAAATGACTAATAGGATCAATCCAATATTCTTCTCCTCTCCCCACAACGGTCCAAATTTTTCTTTGACTAGGTTCAAAAATATGTAATTTTACACGTTTTTCAGATACGATAGATCGAACTCTATCAAAATCTTTGTTCACAACGGTTTAATCAGATATCTACAGTATAACTTTGATGCCTCATACCAGAATAATACCAACAAAACCTGTGTTAATTTTAGAAGGAAGTAAAAAATATCTTGTAATCACAGATATTCATATTGGTTTTGAAAGCAATATGACATCAAATAAAATTTTTGTTGGAAAAAACTCTACGATAAGTGAAACGATTAAAGATTTAACAGAAATCATTGAAGATGAAAATCCGGATTCAGTAGTTTTATTGGGAGATGTAAAGTCAAGTATCAAGAATATTTCACGATATGAGTGGGCAGAGGTTCCAAAATTTTTTGAAACAATCAGAAAAAAATGTGATGTGATTTTGATTCCTGGAAATCATGATGCAAATATTCAGAAACTTGTTCCAGATAATATTTCCATGATAAGCTCAGCAGGCATGATTGAAGAAAATATTTTGTTAACACATGGACATACTATGCCATCTGATAATTTTGCTCATGTAGATAAGATAATCATGGGACATGTACATCCAGTATTTTTTCAAGAA
>JBMYWJ010000041.1:0-6123 GCA_049607285.1 Candidatus Nitrosopumilus sp. | reverse complement strand
TCGCTAAGCTCCCAACCACGCTTTCTCATAACCCTCAACTGTTCCTCCGCCTCTTCAATCACTTTTTCCGCGTCGAGTTTATTGGTCATATGCAAATACCCCCACAATTTTCATGAATTAGTTTGCCTCCAGTACGTTTAACATCTAGGTCGTATACGTATTTCTCGCATTCATGGCACCATCTAGTAGTTAATTTGTTTAACCGTTCAACTTCCTTCTCCAAATCAGCAATCCGGGCTTCTGCGGCGTTGCGGTAGCCAAGTGAAGCACAGGCGACCTTGAGCAAGATTTCATTTAGATGATCATAATGAGGCATTAAAAGTATATGATAGAGTTTTAGATATAGACGTTACAAATCCTGAAGCATGGAATCTAAAAGGTTTAGTACATTACGAACAAAAGAATTATTCTAAAGCATTAGATTCAGTTGAAAAAGCAATTGAATCAGATCCAACCTATGGAATGGCATGGTACAATAAAGCATGTTTCTTATCATTACTAAATCAAGTACCAGAAGCATTAGAATCACTAAAACGTTCAATTGAAATTGATGTTAAAAATGCAAGAAAATCAATTAGAGATAAAGATTTTACAAATGTAAGAATCGAAGAAGGATTCAAACGAATTCAAGAGGTAGTAGTTTTAGAATCAGTACGACAAGGATATCACACACTTGGTTCAATTGTATGGACAACATTTCTCGATAAAGCTGATGCAGAAAATGCCCTGAGAAAATTATTAGAAAAGGGATTAATCATACAAAATGAAAAACGTGATGGGCTCAGTAAAATTCCGATATATGATCTTTCACCAGATATTGCAGATAAAATGGGAAAAGAGAAAAAAGGATTGTTTGGAATTACAAAGAAAAAATTACCAAAACCAGTCAAGAATTTAAAAGAATTAAGTCAAGCCATTCAATCAGCAAGGGAAGCAATCGAAGAAGAGAATGTTGAGAAAACCATAGATATTTTTGATGAATTTATAGATCCTACAAAATCAGGAGAACAGATGATTGAAACTTTCTTTGATGAGCACAGAGAAATAAGACTATGGAAAATTAGATTAAAAGATAGAGGAGTAGATTATCTAGTGGAAAATAAAGAAAAGATGTTAATATTGTTTGATAATGTTGAAGTTACAATTACTAAAAAACTAAGAAGTGAAATTTCTTAATAATTATTCTGCAGACAAGTCCCAATAACTAGCATCTTCTTGTTTTGCTGTAGGTTTTTGAAGATTTTTCCATTCTTTGAAAGATCGAACATACAATTTTGTATTAGGTAAATCTGCAGATTTTAATGCATAATATGCCAAGCCAGAAAGAGTTCCAACACTACCACAATAAGTAATAATCTCAGAATTCCCAGTAACACCTCGATTTTCAAGTAATCTCTTCATGTCATTTTTTGAACGTAGTATTTTGTCTCTACTTGCAAGTGTTCTATAAGGTAAACTAATTGCTCCAGGAATATGTTGTTCAAGAAAATTCAAACGTTCTCGATTATCTATTAGGATTACATCATCTCGATCTTTTGCATCTTCCAAGTATTGAGAAGTTGCCAAAATGCTTGACTGTAAATTCATAGAATGTTCTTTGCTTTGTATTTCAGGAGAATTAGAGTCAGTTTCCAATCCAAGTTCTTTCCAATTGCTATAAGTTGTCTCAAGCAAGGTTACATCTGAATGTCCAAGATACTCTAACGTCCAAGATACTCTAGATGCCAAAGCTCCAAAAGTATCATCATAGACTACAACCGAAGTTTCATCATCAATTCCCATAGAATTTACAAGTTTTAAAACACGTTCGGGGCGATCATCAGCCAAAAGACTAGCTAAAGGTAAATTTACAGCAGTTGGAATATGATCTTGTTTGTAGTCATCCTCTCTTCTAACATCAATTACTCTAACACTTTTGTCTCTTATTTCAGAACGTAGAGAATCAACATCTGTTGTTATTTTACCAGAACCGCTCAAGCAGCGCATTCACCTTTTCCAGTTTTGGTATGGTAACTAGTGTCACTACCATAATCAAGATAAAAATCAGGGTCTTCTTCTTTTGTAGGAGGAATAGTGAGTGGTTCCAAGAGTTTTTTGAGAGCAACAATAGAATTTACCGTAGAGTCCTCACTATTAGTTACGATTCGATGAATCCAAGACTTTAGAGTGTCATTTGATTTTTTATTTTGTTTAAAAGATTCAATGATTTTTAGGATTACAGGTATTACTCTTTTTGCTGGAACTCTAAGACAGGTCTGACCCAACATAGTATCACCATCAGAACGTCCACCCAAAGACATCTGATAATTTGGATACATATCTTTTCCAACTCGTGCTCCACCTCCAAAGAAACCAATAGTTGCAATTCCATGTTGTCCACAAGAATTTGGGCAACCGCTAATCTTAATTGAAGAATCACTTAAATCATCATCTTCATCAAGTTTCAGTTCAAGGAACTTTCTTTGAATTTCTTTTGCAAGTCTATGTGAATTTGTCAAGGCTAGATTACATGAAGTAGTTCCAGAGCATCCTATAGGAGCAGTCATTGTTAATGCACCAGATTTGGCCAGTCCAATTTCTAACAGTTTAGAATACAAACGTGGGAGATCATCTTCATGAACATAACGTAATGCAACATTTTGTGCAAATCCAGATCTTGCTTTACCTTCAGAAGAAAAATCAGTGATTAAACCGGCAAAGGTTTGAAGTTGATTTGAGGTAATGTCACCTGCTTCAAGGGTAATAAATACAGAATAATAATCAGATTGTTTTTGCTTAACAGTATTTGTTTTGAGCCATCTTGCAAAACCATCAGGAGTTGTTCCACCACCACTTTCATCAGTAATTCTGATAGGTCGTTTTATTTCGTTTGGAGTGTGATCAACATCTAGTTGTGTAATTATCGATTGAGTCGCTCGTACAATAGCTCTTTCTTTTAGAACAAGATTTTGGAATTTTTCCCATCCCATATCATTAACAAGGTAACGCATTCTATTTCTTGCGAGATTTTTTCGATCTCCAAGTCTATCAAAGATTCTCATTACCGCAATGGAGGTATAAAGTAAATCTTCCTCAGGAGTGAAATCTTCTAATTGGTTGCCAACATAGGATTTATTTCCCAATCCCCCACCAAGAAAAACTTTGAAACCTCTTTGAGTAGATCCATCTATTTGTCTTATTTCAGGAATCAATCCAACATCAACCATCCTAGCCATTCCATGTTTTTCACAACAAGTAAAATTGAATTTGAATTTTCGTGGAAGGTTTTGGGCCATAGGATTTCGTAAAAAGAATTTTGCAGTTGCAAGAGCATATGGGGTTGCATCAAATTTTTCTTCAGTACAAACACCAGATAAAGGACTACACATAACATTTCTAACAGTATTTCCACAGGCCTCACGGGATGTTAATCCAACTTCAGCTAGACCTCGAAATATTTCAGAAACATCTTCAAGAATTACCCAATGTAGTTGAATATTTTCTCTTGTTGAAAAGTGTGCACTTCCAATTGAGTACTGTTCGCTTAGTTGTGCTATTTTTTCTAATTGATCAGGATAAATTTCACCTGCAGGAATTTTAATTCGAACCATTGCATAATCTCCCGTCATTCGCGTACCATAAGCTCCATGTTGAAGTCTAAAACGTCTAAAACTATCCTCGTCATACTTTCCCTGACGGAATAATTTTACAGTCTTGGCAAAGTTATCTGCCTCCTCTATTCTAGACCAATCAATTTTAAAATCATTAGAATCAGATACAGACTGTTTTAGATCAAATGTTGTCAATACAAGAAATTTCTCTAAGTTTGGTTATAAATTTTTGACATTTGGAGGTTTTAGGATAAAAATTTTCACTGGAGAACATAATTTTCCTGTTTTTACTTTGTGGATACTCAATCTAATCATTAGTATTACCTAATTTTTCAAAAAAATTGTGGGAAAGTATTAATTATTCAGGGAAGAAGTCTCGGCATGCAAGAAGCAACTATTGCAGAACAATCATCAAAAATATTTACTGACGTACGTGAAGTTGAGATAACACGTGCCATTGCCAACGAGTTTCATGAGGTTTTAATTGATAGAGCAGATTCAGACGTCATCATTATAGGCGCAGGACCAGCGGGACTAACAGCAAGTAGAGAGCTTTCAAACATGGGTTTCAAAGTTCTTGTTATTGAACAAAATAACTATCTGGGGGGAGGTTACTGGTTAGGAGGATACATGATGAATCCAGTTACAGTAAGAGAACCGGCTCAGAAAATATGGGACGAATTAGGGATTCCCTACAAAAAAGTTGCAGATGGATTATACTTAACGCCAGGGCCACATGCAGTATCAAAATTAATTGCGGGTGCATGTGATGCAGGAGTAAAATTTCTTAATTTAACAAAGTTTGATGATTTAGTTATGAAAAATGGCAGAGTTGCAGGAATTGTAGTCAATTGGATGCCAGTTTCAGCATTGCCTAGAAATATCACATGTGTTGATCCTGTTGCTTTTGAAGCAAAAATGATTATTGATGCATCAGGCCATGATTCAGTGGCAGTAAAAAGATTAGTAGATAGAGGATTAGTAGAATGGAAAGGAATGAACCCAATGTATGTTAATGAAGGTGAAGAACATGTTGTAAATAAAACCGGAGAAGTTTTTCCAGGTCTAGTGGCTGCTGGAATGTCAGTTACAGAAACGCATGGGTTAGCAAGAATGGGACCAACATTTGGATCAATGTTGTACTCAGGTAAAAAAGCAGCAGAGATAACTGCGGCTAAAATCAAAGAGTTAGAAAGATAAACTATTAAAAGTAAATACGGCGTGTATTGAAAATTAATAAAATTATTCTATATGACGAACCCAAAGTTCCAGAACTACAAATAAAAAAAATTGAAAAGTTTCTAAAGAGATTATTCTCAGTTGAAATAGAGGTAAGGGAAAATATTTTTCAACATTCAGGAATTAGCACACATGATGAGATTGCAAAGACCAGAATATTTAATTTAAAAAAACCATTTAAGAAACAAAGTTGTAAAAATAAAAAAATACTCTTTCAAGAAGATAATCAAGAAATAACACTACATGACGGATTTGAATTGCAGAAAATAATTACAGAGGCAATTTCAGAAAAAGAGAGCATACTAGGCATTTTACATGTAATATTTACAGATTACCTCATAGGTACATTTGATGAAGAGGATTTTAGATATCATGCAAGAGCTATGATTGGTGCAAATCCAACAGTAATTTCAATAACAGGAGTCATAGAAGCCCCTGCAAAACCTAAACAATATTATTTAGAACAAATAACAAATTCTTTTTTAGAAAAAAATGAAAATATAAGGAAAAAATACAAAGGAGAATTTTTAGAATATCATGATTTACGAATATCAGAAGTCATAGAAGGATACGTGTTACAGGCAATCATATATCATGAAACAGGGGATGCTTTTTGTACAGATAAATGTTGTAGGTTATACAATTCCCATTGGCAAAAAGATCTTTTATTCTCACAGATAGAAAATAAACAGTTTTGTAAAAAACATTTAGAGATTCTAAGCCTATTGAAAAATTAAAAGATAATAGAATTAATATGATTGCGGATTACATTTGAAAAAGATGCTAAGAGGGTTAGAAATTAACAAAGAGATTACAAAAAGACAACAATGTTTAATTTTTTCACAATTTATTTTATCATAAGTACTGGCGAATGTATGTTTTCAACTATCTTTTGCATATACAGCAAGAAGAAACAATTTGAGAGAGATCAATTAAGATATTCACTTAAATTATTGAGATTGTGAGAGAATTTATTATGATGGCAGCTGATGCGGGAGCAACAGTACTTGAAACAAACGATGACGGTCCAAAGATTCCAGACAAAAAGAAGACAAAGTTTGATGTTGTCATTATCGGTGCAGGTCCATCAGGATATACCGCCGGAATTTATTGTTCCCGTGCAGGTTATGACACGTTAATTCTATCAGGAATATTACCAGGAGGGCAATTAGTAAACACAACTGAGGTGGAGAATTATCCTGGATTTGAAAATGGGATAATGGGCCCAGATTTGATGATAGATATGAGAAAACAATCTCAAAGAATGGGAACCACGATTATTGATGATGAAGTG
>JBMYWJ010000040.1:0-6134 GCA_049607285.1 Candidatus Nitrosopumilus sp. | reverse complement strand
AAGCCCAATTCCTTTTACATCTTTTTTTTACTCGTTTTGGGTATTGGTTCTCTTGCAGTAGTATTTCAGTTTAGAAGTAATCTCAAAGAGTTAGTAGATTTTGCAACTGTATTATCATTTGTGATCGCTCCCATAATCGCTATTTTTAACTATCGATTGGTAACAGGCAAATTTTTAGATTCTGCATCTCATCCATCTAGATATCTAAAGGCACTAAGTTTAGCCGGAATTGCATTTCTTATAGCATTTGCATCTTTGTTTATCATCACTAGATTTTTTTAATATAATTCTGTCTTAACACATTCAAAATATTGATGTGTTTCATTGATTCTTTTTAATTGAGAAACTCTTTTTAATCCTACTTTTGGACTAATTTCATGAAGATTTCCCCTAAAATGAAAAAAATACTAAATGATCAAAGCGCGCTAGAAGCAAATGCCTCTAATACTTATCTGGCTATGGCATCGTGGTGCGAAATTACAGGCTATGATGGTTCTGCTGCATTCTTTTATGTTCAAGCTGAGGAAGAACGACAGCATATGCTAAAATTTATTCACTATCTTAATGATATTGGAGTTTCAGCAATAGTTCCTGGAACCAAATCACCTACTTCTAATTTTAAATCCCTTGAAACAATAATTAAAACAGCATTAAACAATGAACAAGTTGTGACTAAGGCTATTCATAAAATGGTGGAACTTGCACAAAAAGAAAAGGATCATTCTACCTATGCATTTCTTGAATGGTTTGTAAATGAACAAGTAGAAGAAGAAAAGAAATTTGAAACAATCTTACAAAAATTTGATTTGATTGGCAGGGATAAACTTGCAATAAATGAGATTGACAAAATTTTAAACAACCTTTCTACTGTTCCAATTGATACTGGTGCAGCTTAATTTCTAAAATAATTAATACTCCTTGTTTTTCTGTAATTTTATGACAGTTATTGTTACAAAAAAACCTGGTGGAATTACCCAATTATTTAACACTGAAACTGGTCTAGTTACATACAAATGTAAATCTGATTCTGCGTTTATGTTAATTGAAGCATTTGGTGGAATTGTCCAATTTAATCAAAAAGGTGCAATAGCAACTGTAAATGGACACCTCACATCAATTGAGAATTGTGATGTAATTAAGAAAGGCAATTCTAATTACAAAGATGCATTATCTACAATTATTTCTGCACGTAAAGAATTTGCACAAAACATATCTCTTGTTGCTCAAAAAGAAATACAAGATCTTGAAAATAGGTTATCTGGTATCTAGCTTTCAAATTTTTCACATTTACATCCTTTGACAACACATTTTCCGAATCCTTCTAAATGAATAGAATTATCATGATAACAACCAATTTTCTTATTTTTGCATTTCATTTTTTAATCTTATTTTCCAATAATTGTTTTCTGGAATCATGAATCTTTATGTGTGGTGCCATCATATTATCTCAGAACCAAACCCATCTCGGATCATACATTTCAAGGTATTATATTGATTTAACAATAAGTCAAATGTTTTAGAATATTAAAAATTAACTGATCTAATTATTATCGCCTAACCATAGATCATACAGTGTTCACATTCACAAACGTCTTGTTGTTTTGTTTTCTTCAAACATTTCTTATGTTGCCCTGCTTGACATTGAACACAAATCTCTTCAATGTTCTCTACACTTGTATATTTTTTTGACTGATCAAACCCAAATCCCCCATCTTGTGGTCCTACCATGTCTATATTCAATAGATGTAGTATTTCTACTTCACTAATTGATGGCTTTTTTTATTGTTTCTTGTAATTTTATTTTGTGAGTCTCAATAATCCCTCTTATCTCGAAAGTATCTATGTATCCTCCAGCTGATGCTCTAGTTGCTTTAAGTAAATAATGCAAAGATCCTTCTTCAATTTTTCCAACGTAATATCCGTAAAGAAAATCCTCCTCATCACCACATTTCCAAATTTGTTTAATATTTGGGAATGTTTGTTTAATTTCTATCGGTATTTCTCTAATTCTTTGTGTAATGTATTGATCTAATGATTTTCTAATGGTAGAGTTTTGAAGCAATTCTAATATTATTTAGAAAAACTTGTTTTTAGTCATTGCTTTTCTTGTTTTGATTACTCTTTTCTGATTTATTGTTTTCTGGTTTATCCCACATATGCATAGTACCACGAATCATAAAAGAGCCAACAATAATGGCAACTAACCCTCCAACAATAAATAAGAAAAATTTTCCTATATTTTTGATCTTTTCCAACAAAAGTAAGTTGTCTTCAGTCTAATTATAATTGTCTAAATAAATTCAATTAGATTCAATAATGAGCTTGTAGAATCTTATCTGAATGTCTAAAATTAAACAAATTCTCGCTTGGGTTGCTATTATTGGAGGTGGGATTGGATTTTTCTTCTTTTCTCAGTTTATGGCAGAAGTCATGCGCTAATTTTGAAAACTAATTAGATGTAATTTCTAGAAATATTCATGATTACTCAAAAAATTAAGAAATTTTTGGATATTCAAAAGCTAGGGTATGTGGCAACGGTTTCTTCTGATGGTAAACCGAATATTTCCCCAAAAGGAACCATTATTGGTTGGACGTCTGATACACTTGTATTTGCTGATATACGCTCTCCTGACACGATTAAAAATTTACAACACAATCCTAACGTAGAAATTAATGTTATTGATCCTCTTTTGCGTAGAGGCTATCTATTTCAAGGCACTGCTAAAATTATTAAAGACAGTTTCTTGATTGAAACAATTCTCAATTATTATAGACAAAAAGGAGTCAAGAGCCCCATTGTTTCATTGGTTTCAGTTGACATATCAAGTGTATCTGAGGTAATCTCTCCATTATATGATATGGGTATTTCAGAAGAAGAAATAAAATCAAAATGGAAGAAACATTTTGAAGAGTTGTTGTGATATTTTTATTGTTTTGTGTCTGTTTTGAATTCTTTTAATTTTTGTCTAGTCACTTCATGTTCTTTTCGTTCTTTTTCTAATAGTAGTTGAATTGTTTCTAATTCTTTTTGTGTCATACTTAGTTTTGATTTTAGTGATCCTACCACTGCACTTGCTGCTTCAATAATGCCTGAAGAATTTTTCTGTTCTGTTTTATCTCCTTGAATGAATTCTTTCTCATCTGGAGTAAGTATGCTTGTGTCTTGAAATTGATCTTTTTTCTCTAGCTCTTCTTTTGCGTTATATAGTCTGGAATTTGCTTCGTCTAATTCTTTTTCAGCATCAATTTGCTGTTTTTTAATACTGCGCAGTGAATCTTGCTCCTGTGTTATCTCTTCTTTAACATCTTTAATCTTTTTTGTATTCTCTTCTAATTCTTGTTTTATTGTTGAAAGTTTTTCTTTAGTTTTATTAAATTCTTCAATTGATTTTGAATTTTTAATTTGTTCTGAATTTTTAATCTTGTTCCTGATTTCATTATATTCTCGTTGACTTACATCCAACTCTATCTTTTTTTGATTGATCTCTTTTTTCACTAACATTAAATTACTTACTGTGATATCGTATTCTTCTTTAACATCTTGAATCTTTTGCGTGATCTCTTTTAGCTCTTCTTGTTTTATTCTAAATTCATTTTGTAAATTTTCAACTTCTGTTTTGAGCTCTTCTTTTAGTGTATCTTTTTCATTTTCTTCAAACGTTACATCTTTTTCATTTTCTTCAAACGTTACATCTTCGTTTACTTTTTTCTTACTTCCAAAAAATCTCATATCTACCACAAATTATATCCAAAAGATGAATCTTTCTTTAGCTCTGCCTTTGACGTGTTCTGATAAATTTTAGGTAAAACCCAATACTGCCTATAATTATCCCTCCGAACAAGGATATTGTGCCTAGCTCCTGCATTTGTGGGTATATGTTGGGTGCAAGAAATAACAATAATGCACCAAAAATTATGAGTGCAAATCCTCCACTATTTTTTGTTCTATTATGCTCAGCGTGAACCATGACTAAATGTATTCTGAAAGTGTTTGTGCAACTTGCTTTCTACCAATATCTGATATGAAAGGTCCTATTTTTGGTCCTCTTGAAGTTCCCAAAATTATTTGGTATAGTGTTTTAAAGAAATCTTTTGGTTGAATTTTATTTGATTTTGCAATTTGATATATTGTATTTTGAATGTCCTCTAACTCTTCTTCAGTTTTTAACGCTTCTACAAGTATGTGTAGTGCTTTTTTTGTTGACTCCTCTAAATCAATTTGCATTTTTTCTTGTTGATCAAATTCATCTGCAAAATTACCTGCAAGATAAATCAAGTTTTCAATTTCTGGTTCAGATTTTTTAATTACTCCATAATTCTCTAATTTTTTCATAATTCGTTCAACTCTGTTCTCTTTGAAGATTTTTGCTAATTCGATCAATAACCTATAATTTACATGTACGCTTGATTGTTTTGGAGGGTTTAGTAAATTCACATATTCGTAAAGTCCTTTGGATTTGATCAATTTTGCTTGATTGTCTATTTTGATTCTTCCAAAGTAAATATCTTCTAACTCGTTGTATTCGTTCATCAATGATGGAATATCTTCAAAACCTAATTCACGTGCACCTGTAATCCTTTTGTATAATAATAATAAAATAGATTTAGGACTTCCAAACTCCAACCACTTTTGTGCTGTAACCACATTTCCTAAAGATTTTGAAATCTTTTTACCTCCTTTATCTAAAAACATCTCGTACTTTACATGATGTGGATGTGGAAAGTTTAAAATTTCATCTGCTACCCAATCATTTACTTTCACAGAATCCATGATATCTTTCCCATATGCTTCAAATCTAATATCAAAGGCTGACCATCTTGCTGCAAACTCTACTTTCCAGGCTAGTTTACCAAGATCCTTTGTGATGTCCGCCTCTCCCTCATGACCACACCCTTTGATCACTTTTGAGCCTATTTCGGTATCATGACACTTGTATTTCACTTTCTTTTCATGTATGATGTATTCTGTAGACTCTGCTGTGTAGAGACGATTGCAGTTTGCACATACTGGGAAATATGGCAGATATTTCTGATATTTTTCTTGTCCTACCAATTCTGCAATTTTCTCTCCAATTCTCATACTGTTTTGTAAAATTATGTGAATTTGATCTTTTAGCAATCCTTTCTTGTATGTGTCAACTGCTCTTCTAAAATTATATTCTATTCCAACTTTGTCTAATCCCTCTAAAAGAATACTACTCATATGCATACCGTATGACTCATGACATTCATAAGGATCTGGAATTAATGATACCGGTTTTGCTATGTGTTCTTCTAGAGAATTTGGAAGCCCTTCAGGAATTTTTCTTAATCCATCTAAGTCATCTGAATAAGCAATAAGTTCTGATTTATAACCTTGATTTTCTAATGCTAATTTTACTCCATATGCTCTTACTGCATCTCCTAAGCTTCCAATATGTGGAATGCCTGATGCGCCAAGACCACTTTCAACTCTAAGCAAATCTGTTTTTCTTCCAAGCTGTTTCTCGCGTTCAAGTAATTCAAAAGACAGTTTATCAATCCATGTGCCTTTTCCAATTATTTCTTTATCCGACATTCTTTTTCATCAATTCAATTTTTTGTACATGTATGGTCCATATAACGAATACTCTAACTTTTGATAATACTCTCTTGTTCCTATTGCACTAATTACTAGAATTTTTTTTGCATCAAATTCTTCTCTTGAAATTTTTTCTGCTTCTATTTCCTTACAAACCTAAAATTTTTCGATTAAGCCTTTGATCTTCACCACTTGAGGCAAAATCATCGAAGGCATGCTCTGGGGTTCTGATTAGATGCTGCTCAATAAATGGCGCACCTTCTTTCGCTCCATCTTCGGGATGTTTTAAACAACATTCCCATTCCAATACAGCCCAACCTTGGTAACCATATTGGGTTAATTTGCTAAATATTTGTTTAAAGTCAATTTGACCATCGCCTAAAGAACGAAAACGGCCTGGACGGTTTTGCCAATCTTGGTAGCCCCCATAAACACCACTTCTCCCGTTAGGTCTAAATTCAGCATCTTTCACATGAAAGGCTTTAATATGCTGATGATAAATATCAATAAACGCCAAATAATCCAGTTGCTGTAAGATAAAGTGACTTGGATCGTAAAGAATATTCACCCGCTG
>JBMYWJ010000039.1:0-6162 GCA_049607285.1 Candidatus Nitrosopumilus sp. | reverse complement strand
CTCCTTGTTTGTATTATCCTCCAGCAATCAGATTTCCCATTGAATCCAAAAACCCAGCAAATCTTATTTCTGGTTCTTGTAATAGTAATTTCGACTTTTTATTGTACAGATAATACTCTTGAATTTTTACTGATTGATTGGACATTGATTGTAGTAATATAATCTCACGAGCAAGTAATAAAAATTACTTTTCAGATTCATCTTTACAGAGTCCAATAACAAAACTAGAATCATATTCATCAAAGAATTTTTGTCTTGATTTAGGATCATCAAATTCTTCTACAGTCATTACGCCAATACTTGACATTTCTTCATTCATAAATAATAATTCTTTTTTTAGTAGTGAATTATTATTTGGTTTATCATTCATAAATTCTAGATATTTTTTGTATCCTCCTAATTCTTCTAGGATTTTTTTTGAATGATTTACATTCTTTTGAATTATTTCATCTATTGTTTTCATGATGGATAAATAATAGGATGTTAAAACAAATAAGAGATATGAAGAATTTGGCCACAATCTTTAAAATTATCAAGATACGTTAGCCTCAAGACAGCTTTGATTGATTTTCAATTCTTGAGAGAATTCATCAAGTCTTATTTAATAATCTAAAACAATAAAAAAGAAAAAGAGGTTAGAAGGACTATTTGAATAGTTCTCCAATTGGTGTTCCACCTATGTGTAGTGCTGCAGGAGCAGGATCATCATCGCGAATTGGTTCTGCAGTAATCACAAGTGCATCATATATTGATGGATTAACCATTCGTTGCGTGAAGATCATCACATCTTTGTCATTTGCCTTACCTGTACTGAGTGTGTATCCTGATTCAAAATCAACTAGCCATCCTTCAAGAACTGTTCCTTCAGGAGCAGGATTTAGATTTGCAAATACTCGTACTTGTTCTCCATCTCTGATTCTTACGTAGTAATCTCCTACAATTTCTTCTCCTCCAAATGGATCGTCATTTGGATCGTTTCCTGCAGGAGAAGTCAGTTCACCTTTGAGAAATATCATGTCGTTTGATATTGCCTGTGGTTTTTGTACATCAGAAGATTTTTCCATTGTGTTGTTTTCTTTTTCTTCTAAGGTAATTTCGTGTACAGAATTATTGCTTTCATCATCAGAGGATGATTTTGATTGTGGACTTGCTGTGTATTCAGGAAGGTCGGCTGTTCCGAACAAAACTCCAAATGCTTGACACCATATCAAGACCTTGTCATATTTGTTGAGATCGGTTCCTACAGGTATTGCATATTCTTGTGCACCGTCATTGTTCTGTATCTTTCCTAAACTAACAAAATCTGATGCTTTATCATCTGTTGCCAAATACACATAGATATCCGGGCCCGGCGTTGACTTGAAATTGCTTCCAAATTGTAGCTTTTGAGACCAATCATCATATGTAATTACTTTGGCTGTTCCTTCTGCATTGTGGATAAAGTCAGCACGTTTGAAACTGCTTGCAATCTCATCAACCACTGCTTTTTCTGCAAATGCGTTTTCTGTCGGAACTGTTGCAAATAATGCTGCAATCATTGCGATTCCAAATGTTGTTTTCGTTTTCATAACACGATATCATGATAGCAATATATAATTCTTATACCAAATTGATATCTTGATAGCATTTATATAGTTATACTGATAAACAAGTACATGGTAAAAGATCTTTTGGTAAGAGGATTTGATGATGAAACCCATTCTCAATTAGGAGACATAGCAGGACATATGGGAGTCTCACTTAATTCCATAGTAAAGGATGCAGTAGACAAATGGATTGAAAACAATTCCCAGATTGTAAAAAAACACGAATTGATACTATACGTTGATGATGATGCACTAAAGAACTTATTAAAATCAATTGACAGAATTTCACAAAAGGATAATTTCTTTAACGCATGTTGCGGTCCTAAATCTCATCCAGGAATGCAGTTTTTGACAAAACATGGATGGCTTGATGGGACAGTAGAGCCTTACAAGCAATTTCTAGAGAACCCAAACATCTATGGAAAAAAAGTGATACAAAAAATTGGCAGTCACATGGATACAAAACAGATGATGATTCTTGCATTTTTGACAGGAGATCTTGCTGGAGAAAAATCAGTTTCTAAATCAGTTGATTTTTGTCAATGGTATCACAAGCAAAACGTACCTGGAATAACCCATTGTGTGGCTCATGCAGATAATGTACTTTCAGGAAACCTTGCAGATATTCTAGAACTTTTTGAGACACATGACCAAGTGTTTATTGTTAAAAGGGATTCAATTAGCAAAATCCACATTACCAAAGAAAACATACACAAACTATTGCTAAACTAACACAAGAATCAATTTGCATATTTCTCAAAAATGAAAAAAACAATCTTTATCCGTATCATTTTGTCTCTGTTGTAATATCTATTGGTGTACTGACTAGAGGTCTTAAAGGAATAGCATCTTCAATTGAATTCCATACAAATGCCGTTGCAATAAATGTGCCTGTTTCTGTTGGAATCCAAGACAAAGCTTGACTAAAGGACTGACCAGGAGACAGTAAGCCAGAAATCCATTTCAAGTAAACTACCACACCATCACTGTTTTTAATTTGTAAAAGATAAACAAATGGTTGATCTTGATGTTCTGGGTTTGCCAATTCTGTTGTGAGTTGCATTTCTTGATTAACATGAACTTTAGATAGACTGTTACCAAAGGCATCATTTACTTCTAGATAGTATGATGCACATCTGGAGAAAAAACAAGGATCCATAATACTACCTATGATAGATGTTGCAGAAAAAACAAGTTCATCTTCTGTTGTTGTATCAATCAGGTAATGTACTATCTTTGTATTGTGCCGTAACAGTGTCACCTTCTGCGACTCTGAGTCGGTGACCAGAAGATTCATCAGTAATTGTGAAGAATACAATTCCCTCAAATATTCCGGTTGCCTCATTAGTTTCAGTTACAGTAAGATCAATACCTTCGTCATCGGAGTTAGACCACACATCGACATCAAAGTTGTCGACTGTTTCTGGATCTAAGTTCATATCTGGATCAATTACTCTTACAATACCTGTTCCGCTAGCTGGATAATTTGTTTCAAGCCATTGAATCATGCCAATTTGTAGATTCGGTGTTAATGCTGTGTTACTTTTTGTATCTGACAAAGTATTATTTTCTGCAAATACCATTGTATTTGATTCAATATCATTTTGAAATGCAAGAAAAAATATAGCTGACATTATGGTGATAGTTAACGTTAGAGTTAGGGTTTTTTTTGAAGAACAAAAAAAGGAATTATTTCTAGAATGGCGATATTTGTGAGATGGAGACACTGTCAACTCTAAATATGTTGATAATGATTTAAGAGATGTGAATCAAAGATATAGTTGTCTTATATGTTACTAAACCGTAGTCCAGGTTCAGAGTTAGATGTAATATCAGAAATTAGCTATCTGTCAGGAGTAGTTGAGATAATGGGTTTTTGGGAAAATATGATGTTTATGTAAAAATATTTGCAAAAAATCCAGATAACATTAAACTCATAGTATCTCAAATAAGAAAGATCAAGATGGTTAGCAGTTATACTCTTCCCGTAATTTATGGTCAAGTAGGAACAATTGACATAGCCTGTACAATCATAAATTAATAAAATATACAACAAGAATATCATAAATTACGCAATAATCTAGTCACGTTCTAGACTTAATTCAATAATTCCTATCTATATTCACTTCCGCAGTCTCCAATTATATTAAAAAGATTATTTGCTTTATCAGTAACCGACATTATTTTAGAATAATCAGAATCATCAAGTAAAAATTCAAAAACTTTCAAATTATCATACCTATGTTCTGAAATTCCCAACCTAGTACCAATAATCACACCAGCTACTTCAGGTTTATCCAAAATGAATCGTGTAGACACATTTGAAATACTTGTATCATGTTTTTTTGCAATTTCATTTAACACAAAAAGAAGATCTTGAAACAAATTCCATCCACCCCAAAAATCTATCATGTTTTTGTATTTTTGTAAACTAGATGTATTCAATTCCATTCTAGTAGGTTCAGGTACTCCAAGATATTTTTCAGAAAAAAATCCACCAAGTAAAGTGCCATAACAAAGCAATTGAATTTGATTTTTTTGGCAAAACAATGTCATTTTATTTTCAGGTCTCTGATCAAGTATTGAATATTGTATTTGATTTGAAACTAAATCAATTCCATTATCTATTATTTGTTGCATTCTTTCAGTATCAAAATTAGTCAAACCAAGATTTTTGATTTTTCCTTCATCACATAGTTTTTCAAGATTATCCAATGCAGAGATATAATTTGAGTCATCATAATCCCACCAATGAAACTGCAATAAATCAATTGATTTTACGTTCATTCTTTTTATTGACTCGTCAATGTAATGTTCTACGATGCTTCGAGTCATGGGTCCAGGATTTGGTACAAATTTTGTAAAGCTTTTTGATGTTTCAAGACTTTTTCTATCTAATTTTTTTTGAAACTCCCCAAAAAAAACTTCAGCAGGCCCATAAATATCTGCCATATCCCAAGTAGTGAAACCAGCATCGTGGTAGTTTATCATGTCGGAAATAGCATCATCAGAATTAATTACACCATGACCTCCAGCAACTTGCCACATACCGTTAATTATTCGACAAATTTCAAGATCATGTCCTAGTTTGATATTTTCCAATTTAGTCACTTCAATTCTTAGCATAATAATCAATTATAAATTGAGATATAACAAGAATGATTTCAAAATTGAAGGGAAAAGTTATTTTTTAATTTCTTGGTATTAATGCACTCTTAATAAGAGCAAGTGCATTTTGGGCTTTTTCGGGTTGTGGTAACTGAATCATGAACACATTATCTTTTCCGTAATGGGATTTAGGAGAAGATAATGCAAGCATGGAAGTTTGTGCGAGAGATTCAAAAAAAGTAAGATCAGTTTTTGCATTAACTAGAAATTTTTTTGCAATGTTACCTTTTGAAAATGTTAAAAAAAGTTCAACAAAGACATTTCCTAAACCATCTTGGAGGATATTTAGATCAGTGTTAACAGATACCGATTGTCCACTGATCTTTGACAGTATCTCATCATATTTTTTTTCTTCAATAACAATACAAGGAGTAATTTTATCATCAAAATTAAAAGTAGTAATACCATCATGTACTTGTTCTAATAATTTCTGTAATTCATCAGACATTTTCATTCGTTTCTAATTTGGGAATTATTTTATCGCCAGCTTTTATTAGAAAAGGAGAAAGAAATGCAGTAATTATAGAAATTATACCTATCAAGGGGAACAAGAAGGCACTAACTGCACCTATATCAATTCCGGCTTTTATAATAACAATTGAGAACTCACCCCGCGGGGCGGCCAATGTAAATGCAGAACGAAATGCTTTGCCACGTCTTTGTCTAAATATCATATTTCCAATTAGATTTCCTCCAAACTTCATACCTGTAGCCACTACAATTAATGCAATTGCAACAAAAATATAATCTTCAAGTTGAGATATGTCCATCAATGCCCCAACGGAAATAAAGAATATGGCTACAAACATATCTTTAATTGGACTTGAAAGAATCTTTGCAACTTCAGCTGATTTGGATTCTGCAACAAGTACTCCTGCCAAAAACGCCCCAATTGCAACAGACAATCCCACAATGTTTGCAAATAATGCGTAACCAAAACATACTCCAAGAACACTTAATAATAAAATTTCACGATGTTCTGCTGCAGCAACTCTATCTATTAATGGTGGAATAACACGTGTACCTACAGTAAAAGTTCCAACGATAAGTCCAATAGCAACTAACATCACAACAACTATGGATTCTATAGATACGGTTCCAACTAAGGCAATAGATTGTAAAGAGGAAATCAAAATAACAGCGATTACATCTTCAACAATTAAAATACCTAAAACAAGTATTGAAGATTCTTTTTTGATTCTTCCCATTTCTTCTAAAATTTTGACAATAATTGCAGTACTTGATATTGATAATGCTGCAGCAATAAACAGTGCATCCATAAATTCCATTCCCAGTGCGCTAGCAGTATAAAAAATAACACCCAGAGTAGAGAACAATCCTAAAGTTCCAACACCAACTGCAACTCTGCCAATACTTCTAATCTTTGAGTATGGAAATTCAATACCAA
>JBMYWJ010000038.1:0-6424 GCA_049607285.1 Candidatus Nitrosopumilus sp. | reverse complement strand
AGGAAGAACTGCGACAAGAGAACAAATCTCAAAATATACAAAATCAGACAAACCATTACTAATTGCATTTGGTTCCCCTCAAAAAGGAATTCATGAGATCTTGGGAGGAAAAATGAAAAATATACAAAATGCAAAATCGTTGAATTTTTTTCCAAATCAGGCTACTGAAACAATACGGTTAGAAGAGGCATTGCTTGGCACATTAGCAATAATTAATGCCCAAAGCACATCATAACACAGCAACATGATTGAAAGAAAAAATTTTTTGTTATTTGCTATTGGAATTGGTGTAATGGGAATCATTATTGGAGGATATACGATTTGGAATATCACATCAGATCTATTAACACCATAACAATTTAGGCATACATTGTTAACCACTAAATTTTAGAAGGTTAACCAAGTCTCATAGGGTTTAATATGGGGTATCAATGATTCGTCTTAACCATGGGTGCTAGAAAAAACCATCAGCCACGTAGAGGAAGTCTTGCATATTCACCTAGAGGACGTGCAAAAAGTATGGAAGCACGAATCAGAGCTTGGCCTAGGTTAAATTCAGAAGAGCCAAAAATATTAGCTCATTGTGGTTTCAAAGCAGGATGCATCCAAATAGTAAGTATTGATGATAGAGACAAAACACCAAATGCTGGAAAACAACTTGTCAGTCTTGGAACAGTTTTAGTAACACCTCCTGTCATAATTTTAGGAATAAGAGGATATTCAAAAGATCATAATGGACTGCATGCAGAATTTGACGTTTATGCAGAAGACATTCCAAAAAATATTGCAAAAGAAATTTCATTAAAAAATAAAGAAGGAGCATTAGAAAATGCAGAGAAGAGATTAAAAAAGATCAAAGAAATATTTGCTATTGTTGGAGTTTCTCCACGAGCTGCAGGACTAGAGCAGAAAAAACCATACATTTTTGAGGCTTCAGTTAGTGGTGGGGATATTCCAAAACAATTTGCACATGTTAAAGAATCACTTGGAAAAGAAATTAAGATCAATCAGATTTTTGAAACAGGAGCAAGTGTTGATGTTGCAGCAATAACTAAAGGAAAAGGATGGCAGGGAGTCATTCAAAGGTATGGTGTAAAAAAGAAACAGCATAAATCAAGAAAGACAGTGAGAGAAGTAGGTTCACTTGGTCCAATATCACCACAGAGTGTCATGTACACAGTTCCAAGAGCAGGACAAATGGGATTTCATCAAAGAGTAGAATATGATAAAAGAATTATGATAATGAGCAATACGGAAAATGAAGAAATTAAGATTAACCCTGAAGGAGGATACAAGCATTTTGGATTAGTAAAGGGAGACTTTATTGTTCTTAAAGGCTCAGTACCAGGAACTTATCGACGATTAATTAAACTAAGAAGTCAAATTAGAAATGCACCCATCAAAGTAAACAAACCAAATATCTTGGAGTTAGTAGTATAATGAAGATTTCAACACATACAATTACCGGAACAAAAGAAGGAGAGATAGAACTTCCTCAAATTTTCTCAACTCCTTACAGACGAGAATTAATCCACAAAGCTTTCACTCATCTAAATTCACACAAATTCCAACCTCAAGGAAGGCATCCAACTGCAGGTATGGACGTAGTTGCAGATTCAAATGATCCTCCAACTGGTCAAGGCGTATCCCGTGTTGCCAGAATGAGAGGTGGAGGTGGAGGAAGACAAGGTCAAGGTGGAGAAGTTGCATCAACTAGAGGTGGAAGACAAGCCCATCCACCTATTGTAGAGAAAGTAATTTACAAGAAATTAAATAAAAAAGAAAAGAAATTAGCACTTTGTTCTGCAATTGCAGCAACTGCATCAAAGGATCTCATAGAATCAAGAGGACATAAAATTGAAGGTATAGAATCATTTCCAATTATTGTGTCAGACAATATTGAATCAATTTCCAAAGCAAGTGAAATATTCAAAGTATTAGATTCTCTAAAACTTTCACAAGATGTGAAACGACTTGAATCAAGAAAACCACGTTCTGGAAAATCATCACTTAGGGGAAGAAGTAAAAAAGTTGGAAAGAGTATTTTGTTTGTAACAAAAAATGCATCAAATATTTCAAAAGCAGTAGGGTCAATTCCGGGAATAGATGCAAGAGATGTTAAAGATTTGAGTGTATTAGATCTGGCTCCAGGTTCAGATCCAATTAGATTAACAGTGTATTCTAAATCAGCAATAGAAGAGATTGGAAAAATAAAATCAACACATCTAGAAATAATGGTGAAAATGCAATGAATGTAGATCAAGCCACAAAAATTATTCTTAAACCATATATCACAGAAAAAACATTTGCAATGGTAGAAAATGAAAGTAAAATTTGCTTTATCGTAGAAAGATCTGCAAGTAAACCTCGGATTGCAGAAGCAGTAAATACACTTTACAATCAAAAAGTAACCAATGTGAATACCGCGAGAACAATTTATGGTAAAAAAGCATTTGTTCAGTTCGAGAATACTGAAAAAGCGAGGGATTTGGCAACAAAGATAGGAATGCTATAATATGGACCATAAAACTCGAAGAACATTAACAATGGAGACAAAGAGAAATGGTTAAAGAATTTTCATACAGAGGAATTCCAAAAGAAGAATTAGACAATATGTCATTAGAGAAATTATTTCAATTATTCAATTCAAGACAAAGACGATCTTTAACTAGAGGAATTACAGACGGAAAAAGAAAATTAATTGAAGAGATCAAAGCTGCAAAGACAGGAAAATTAAAGAATCCCATAAAAACTCACGTCAGAGATTTGATCGTATTACCCTACATGGTAGATGTTACAGTAAATGTTTTCTCAGGAAAAGAGTTTATGCCAGTTCTAATCAAAACAGAGATGATTGGTCATTACTTGGGAGAATACGTCATAACAAACAAGAGAGTTTCACATGGTGCACCAGGAGTAGGAGCATCAAGATCCAGTCTCTACGTTCCGTTGAAGTGATTATTATGGGTAGATTCGAATACGCTTATCAAAATTATGATGCAACCAGACACGTACGTTCTTCATTAAGAGAAAAAGATATTTCACACAAGCATGCACGTGAGGTTGCAGTTGCAATTAAAGGTCTGTCAATTGAAAAAGCAAGAGATTATCTTCAAGCAGTAATTAACAAGGAAAGAGCAGTTGCATTCAGGCGATTCAAAAACCAAGTAGGACACAGGTCAGATCCTGGGATGATGTCAGGACGATATCCTCAAAAAACTGCTAAAGAGTTCCTCAAAGTTTTAGATAATTTAGAATCAAATGCAGAGTATAAAGGAATGGATTTGGATCGATTAAAAATAGTAAATGCAACAACTCACAAGGGAGTCACTGTAAAAAGATTTATTCCAAGGGCTATGGGAAGAGCAACTCCAAAAAATAATGTATTGACTCATGTAGAATTGGTGGCTCAGGAGATTTAGAAATGTCAGCAGTCAAAAACGTAATCAAAGACAACTACAACATGATGCTTCTCAAAGATTATCTAAGAGCTGCAATAAAAGACGCAGGTTTTTCACATGCAGAAATATCAAAGACACCAACAGGGACCAGAGTAGCATTACATGTAACGCGACCAGGAATAGTAATAGGAAGAAAAGGTTCCGGAATCAGAGATCTTACAGATAAACTTGCCACAGATTTTGGATTAAAAAATCCACAGATTTCAGTTGTAGAAATTGACAAGCCAGAACTTTCGCCAAGTGTAATGTGTAACAGAATGGCATCTCACATTGAACGTGGAACGGCTTTTAGAAGAGCAACAATGTGGACACTAAAACAAATTATGGAAAATGGGGCAATGGGAGTACAAATTACAATTTCAGGAAAACTAAGAGGAGATCGTTCAGCGTTTGAAAAACACACATCAGGTATTTTGCCAAGAGCAGGACATCATGCAGAAATAATCGTAGATGAAGATATTGCACATGTAGAGACAGCAATGGGATTGATTGGGATCAGAATTAGAATAGCGAGAAAAGAAAAATTTATTCCAGAATTTGAAATGAAGGTTGAAAAGGCAAAAAAAGCAAAACAAGTACAAGATAAATCAACAGGAAAGATGAGAGACGAAACAGAGGCTGAAAAAAAGGCAAGAACAGAATCAGAACAAATTGCGATTGAAGAAGAAAAAATGAAAGAACTTGAAACGTTGGAAGAAGAGGAGGCCAAACTCAAATGACCAGAATCAGTACAAAGACGATTAAGCAGTTAAACAAAAAAGATCTAAAAAGTAAGATTCAAGAATCAAGAGGAGAACTTGCAAAACTACGAGTAGATGCTTCTAAAGGAACACTAAGAAAAGAGAGTGGAAAACTCAGACCACTTAGACGAGACATTGCAAGAATGTTAACCAGAATAAACGAGATGAAAAAAGAGAAATGATCACAACAGAAAACATATCAAGACATGAATTCATAGGATCACATACAGAAATTTCAGATTCGACTAATTCAGAAGTCATAGGATTAAATGGAAGGATTGTTAATGAAACAAAATCAATGTTTACAATAAATACAGAAAAAGGAGTAAAATCAATTGCCAAGTCCAACAACAGTTGGAAATTTTCAGTTCAAGGTAAAGACGTAATTGTGGACGGTTCCAAAATTGCTAAACGTCCTTTTGATAGGATAGGAGGAAAGACATGACTCTAAACATAGGATTAAAAGTAAAAGAACCAAAAAGAGAATGTATAGATAAACATTGTCCATTTCATGGACAACTTTCAATAAGAGGAAAGCTCTTTGATGGAAAAGTCACAGGAAGCAAGGCAAAGCAAACAATCACACTGCAAAAAGATGCACCAGTTTACTTTAGTAAATTCAAGAGATATGCAAGAGGAAAAAGTACAATTCATGCACATGTACCAGGCTGTATAGATGTAGAGTCAGGAGATCATGTATTAACTGCAGAATGTAGACCCATATCAAAATCAGTGTCATATGTAGTGGTGGAGGTTAAAGCATAATATGGCAAAACAAGCAGGTAAAGGAGTAGAAGAATTCCGCCCATATGTTACAAGATCAATTCCAGTTGGCGCAAATATTGTATGTGCCGATAATTCCGGTGCAAAAATTTTAGAAGTAATTAACGTTCCAAGACACAAAACAAGAGTATCAAGATTACCAGCAGCAGCTGTTGGTGATTTTTGTAATGTAGTGGTAAAAAAAGGTCCCGCAGAGTTAAGAAAACAAGTGTATGGCGCAGTCATTGTTAGACAAAAATATGCAGTTCGTAGGTTAAACGGTGTTAGAGTTTGTTTTGAAGATAACGCGGCAGTTTTAATCACTCCAGAAGGGGAAACTAAAGGAACAGATATCAAAGGACCAGTTGCAGCAGAAGCTTCAGAAAAATGGCCAAGAGTAGCTAACTTAGCATCAATGGTGGTATAAAAAAGATGAAACCAACAAAAATGCGAAATAATTTGATTTATCGTGCAACATATCAAACAAAAAACAAACAGCTTGGAAGTGCACTGTCAAAAGATCTACATAAAAAATATGGAAAGAGAAGCATTCGAGTAATTGAAGGAGACAGTATAACAATTCTTAGAGGAGAATTCAAAGGAGTAGATGGCAAAGTATCCAAAATATCTACACAAAAAAATAGTGTTGCAATAGAAGGAATAAAAAAAGAGAAAACAAAAGGAGATAAATTTGATGTTTACATTCATACCTCAAATCTTGTAGTAACATCACTTAACACTGGAGATAAATGGCGAATGGCAAATCTTGAGGGGAAAAACCCAAAAAAACAACACCCTAAAGAAACAAAAGTAGTAGAAAAAATAGAAAAGATAGAGGATGAAAAATAATGGTAAGTATTGCTGGAAGTAAAAAACTCAAACGTCAAATGGCCCCACAGTTCTGGGGAATAACTAGAAAAGATAAAAGATTTGTAGTTACAGTAAGACCAGGACCACACAAGAAAAATTACTCCGTTCCAACTGCAGTTTTTCTACGAGATACGCTAAAAATTGTCACCAGTCTCAGAGAAGCTAAAACTGCAATATACTCAGGCAAGGTAAAAATTGATGGGGTCGTAAGAAAATCACTTCATCATGCAATTGGATTAATGGATATAGTAGAATTAGAAAATGTTTCAGATATTTATCGATTGGTTCCAACAGAGGGAAAACTTCTCAAACCAATCAAGATTAATGAATCAGAAAAAGCAAAAAAACTAGTAAGAGTAATTAGTAAAACTACAATTAATAACGGAAAAACACAAATAGGTTTTCATGATGGTCGCTCAACAATTTCAGATACTGTTGTAAGTGTTGGAGATACATGTTTAATACAGATCCCAGATCAAAAAATTATCGAAGTAATAAAATTAGAAGCAGGATATCAAGGATTAGTAACAAGAGGAATTAATGCAGGACAAATTGGAAAGATTGAAACCATTGAAGAAGGAACGTTTATTC
>JBMYWJ010000037.1:5124-6587 GCA_049607285.1 Candidatus Nitrosopumilus sp. | reverse complement strand
TGGATATGTTGTATTGCCAAAAGGATTCTCTAAAACAAGTATTCTTAACAAGATTTCCGAAAAATTAGTTTCAAAAAGAACCAAACAATCAAAATAAAATCAAATCTAGCTCTTAGCTAAAGTAAAGTTGACAGAAGTCTATGATAAGAATATCATAATTAGTATTTCTAATTGCAGGAGGTAGGCGAAATAATGCACCTAGCCGGTAGTGGCAGGGTAATCATTCAACTATCAAATAAATTAGTTGAAGGACAGATACTCTGTGACGAGAAAGGAACTAGAGTTGCAAAAGTAATGGAATTAATAGGTCCAGTAAGAAGACCGTTTGCATCAGCAACTCCATTAACGAACAACATAAAAAAATACATTGGCAAAAGTGTTTTTGCATATGATCAATCTCCTGCTAGTACACCAAAAAAATTTAGGAGAAGAAAAAAATGAACATACTAGAAAAACAGAACTGTCCTGAATGTCAATCCACATTAGTAGATGACGTCCAGAATGGTGAAATAATCTGTTCTGGTTGCGGCGTTGTTGTTGCAGATCAGATTGCAGATTACGGTCCAGAAACAATTAGTTCAAATCTAGAAGACAAAGTCAAGTTAGCAAGAGCAACAGGACAAACAACATATTCTCAACATGATTTGGGAATAACAACTGAGATTTCAATCAGTGCAAAAGATTTTAGTGGAAAAACAATTAACCATGAAGTAGTTAATCAAATGCACAATCTCAGAAAATGGCAACAAAGAGTTAGAGTTTCCTCACCAAGAGAGAGAAGATTGGCAAATGTTTTAGCAAAAATGGGTGAAACATGTGACAGTCTTAATCTTTCAAAAAACGTGTTGGAAACTGCATCTATGATATACAGAAACTTGGATGGACATGTTGAAGTAAAAGGAAAGTCAGTTGTAAGCATTACAGCTGCTACAATTTACATGGCATGCAAACAATGTGAGGTAGTAAGATCACTGGAAGAAATTTGTCGAGAAATTTGTCCACCAAAAGACGTTAAATCAAAAACAAAACTTGCAGCTAGATACTATAGAACCATGGTAATGGAAATGGGTCAATTAACAGCACCAATTGTCACCATGGACAAATACATTTCAAAGATAGCAAACATGACACAAACCGAGGTCAGAGTCGAGAGACTAGCCCTAGAAATTGCAGAAAAAACTAAGGACAGCAGTATTGCAGATGGGAAAGCCCCAAACGGAATTGCTGCAGCATACCTGTATGTTTCCTCAGTATTACTTGGGCAAAACGTTCTACAAAGAGACGTTTCAGGTATTGCAGGAGTCACAGAAGTCACTATCAGAAATAGATGTAAAGAGATCCTAACTAGTTACAAACTCAAAATTACTTTGAGACCATCTCTGGCCAAATACTAACAAATCCCCCCTTTCATTTTATTACAAAAAAATCTCCTTAGGATTAGCTAAATTTCGTCGGTATTATAT
>JBMYWJ010000037.1:0-5116 GCA_049607285.1 Candidatus Nitrosopumilus sp. | reverse complement strand
TTCATTTTATTACAAAAAAATCTCCTTAGGATTAGCTAAATTTCGTCGGTATTATATAGAGAAACAAAGCAAGAGGCAACATGGCAGTACTAGAAATTAAAGATCTTCATGTAAAAAGAGAAGGTAAAGAAATTCTAAAAGGAGTAAATCTGAAAACTGGTCCTGGAGAAGTTCATGCCATTATGGGACCAAACGGTTCAGGAAAAAGCACCTTAGCTTATACATTACTTGCACATCCAAAATATGAAGTTACACAAGGAGATATTCTTTTAGACGGTGAGAGTATCTTAGATTTAACAGCTGATGAAAGAGCAAAGAAAGGATTGTTCTTAGGATTTCAGTATCCAACAGAAGTTTCAGGGGTAGGGTTCTCTCATTTTCTTAGAACAGCTTACAATTCTTTAAGTAAGGCACTTGAAGGTGACGACAGAGAAGTATTCATTACAGTAAGAGAATTTCAAAAATATCTAAAAGAGAATTTAGAAAAAGTAGGACTAAAGGAAGAATTTCTTTCACGATATCTAAATGAAGGATTTTCTGGCGGAGAGAAAAAACGAGCTGAAGTTTTACAAATGGCAGTTCTAAAGCCAAAGATTTCAATTTTGGATGAGCCAGATTCAGGTTTAGATATTGATGCAGTTCAAGCAGTAGCAAAGGCAATTAGTCAGGTATCAGGTAAGGACGCAACAGTAATTGTAATTACCCATTATGCAAGGATTCTAAAATTCCTAGATAAATTAGACTTTGTTCATGTCTTTGCAAGAGGTCAGGTATTGAAAACAGGAGATGCAAGTTTGGCCGACAAATTAGAAGCAGAAGGTTATGACTGGGTATTAGAACAAACTGCCTAACCAAAGTGTATCAAAACATTTTCAAAAAAATGATTTACAGGGTATTAGTAGAATTCTCTAGAGAATTCCTTGAAGTAAAAGAAAAACAAATCAACATAGAGATAAAATCAAAACCAATCAGAGGCGAAGTAAATAAAGAGATCATTAAGAGTGTCTAAGCATTTTGGAGTTTCATCAAAATCTAGTTCAAATAAAATCAGGTTATAAATCATAAGAGAAAATTTTAGAAAGTCTGTAACAGAAAAGATAGTTTTTTGTTTAAATAGGGTTTGCAGGTGGAAGAAAATATGTCAGAAGATAAGAATCAATATTATTTTAATTTCTCATTTTTTAAGGTAGATCCAAAATGGAGATGGATGGCAGATCTCGCAAAAGAAGAATCTGCTAAAGAAGTTGAAAACGTAATTAATAATTCAGGAATATTATTTAGATCCTATTCAAATTTAGGATTAAGAGACGATGTAGATTTTTTATTTTGGTTTGCAGCAAAAACAATTGAAGAGATTCAGATAGTAATTGAGAAAATATACAAAACAGTATTTGGAAAATACATTATTCCGTCTAGGACATATTTATCATGTACCAGGCCATCTATTTACGTTCAAGAACAAAAAGCACAGGGGTTTGTTACAGGAAATGAACCAAAGAAGAATGTAATAGTTTATCCATTTACAAAAACAAGAGAATGGTATCGTTTACCAAAAGAAAAACGTCAAGAGATAATGGATGAACATATTGAAGTAAGTAAGAAATATCCTCAAATAGTCCTCAATACAACATATTCATTTGGCATACATGATGAGGATTTCATGTTAGCATTTGAAGTAGACGATATCAGAGATTTTCAAGATCTAATCATGGATCTAAGAGAAACGCAAGTATCTACTTATGTAAAAAATGACATTCCAATGATTGTATGTATCAAAAAAAATATTGTATCTTTGATATCCAGTTTGGGATAATATATGAACAAATTTCATCTAGACAAGAATCATCAATAATGATTTTGCCTTAAATTCAGATATCATAGGTGCAAATCTTGGATAAACATAAATGATGAAATTTTAAAAAAGAAAACAGCTTTGAACACAAAAATAAACTCAAGACTAAGGTAGAAAAGAAAATGAATTACAACAAGCTAGGAAAAACAGATATCAAAGTATCAGAACTAGGATTTGGAGCATGGGCTATAGCACTTGATTGGTGGGGTAAAAAGATCGAAGAAGACGAAGCAAAAAGAATGCTTAAAAAAGCATATGATTTAGGAATTAATTTTTTTGAAACAGGAGATATGTACGGAAAAGGAAAAAGTGAAAAACTAATTGGAGAAGTTTTCAAAGACATGAGAGACGAAGTAGTCATATCTACAAAATATGGTTATGATTTTGCAGGAGTTGAACAAATTGGTCACAGTGAGCTTCCACAGAAATTTAGTGAGGATTTTACAAGAAAAGCACTAAAAGATAGTTTAGAGAGATTACAAACGGATTATCTCGATATGTATGGATTGCACAATCCAAAACTAAAACACATTAGAGATGATTCAATTTTCAACATACTAGATAGTTTCATAAAAGATGAATCCATTAGAACATATCAAGTTGCATTAGGACCAGCTATAGGTTGGACCCAAGAAGGCATAGAAGCAATGGATAGACCAAATCTTAGTGCAATCCAAACAGTTTACAATATTTTAGAACAAACCCCAGGAAATGAATTAATGAAAAAAGCAGAAGAAAGAGAAGTCGGGGTTTTAGTTAGGGTGCCAGAAGCTTCCGGAATTTTAACTGGAAAAGTAAACGCAGATACCAAAATAGATGAAAAAGATCATAGATCAGTTAGAAAAGGAGAATGGATAAAGGCATCATTACAAAAAGTTGAACAGCTCAAACCAATTGCAAAAAGAAACGAATTAACAATAACAGAATTAGCAATGAAATTTATTATGACAAAGAAAGGATTTGCCTCCGTATTCCCAACGGTGGTTAGTGAAGAAGAAATTATTAATTATGTTGAAATGACCAAAGGAGAATACATTTCAGCCACAGATATGAATGAGATCGAAAAATTATACAATACATGGCCGTCGTATGAATTAAAGGCAACGTCTCAAACAAATTAATTTACAAATGAATAATCAAATTGACTCCAAAAGAACTTTGGAAGTTATCGAAAGAATGAAACATGCAAAGATTGGGGAATATAAAAAATGGCAAGCAATTGTCAAAAAAATCAACAGTGAACAACCATTGGATATTGAAGAAGTAGAATATTATACAAATCTGACTAGAATCTACAAAGACTCAAACATATCGAAAAAAAGTAAGATTTATCATACAAAACTATCAGAACAGGATGAAAAACCTCCGTGTAGTTCTTGTAGCAAAAATTCCTTATATTATTGCAATATGAATGATCAATATTTTTGTTCAATACATGTTGTAGGACACGATGAAAATGAATTCTAAGAAACAGGGATTGTTTCTTCCAAAGTAAATGAGTTTTCTACAAAATACTCAACACGTGTTTTCTTAAATTCGCGTGAACTAAAGAGAATTTTGTAATCATCAACATGTATTTGATCCTGTATTGTTTTTGCCATATCGTTTGCCTCGTCTTGGGTTTTACAGTGAATCATAGAGAAAACGTTGTAAGGCCAATCATCATATGTAGGTCTTTCATAGCAATGACTTATCTGTGGAAATGATCCTAATGTTTCTCCAACTTCAGAAATTCTATCAGGAGGGACCTTCCAAACTATCATACCATTTGCAGTAAATCCAACTTGCCTGATGTCTCAAAATAGCGGCAAACCTCCTCATCACTCCAATATTTTCATAATGTTTCATTTTTTCAAATAATTCTTTTTCAGTTATACTTAGATTTTTAGCAGCATTTACAAAAGGCTCATCAATAATTTCCATGTCTTTTTGTAATTCACGGATAAAGTTCTTGTCCTCATCAGTGGGTTCAAATTTTACATTTTTAATTACTTTTTTTTCTTCTGTAGGTGCAACTTTATGTTTTTTTTCTTCAACCATATCTAACTTTACACCGATTTTAAATAATTGAAGTGTAGGAAGCATTCTTACTTTTTTAATGCCCTTTAGAATATTGAATTTTTCAAGTTCTTCTTTTAAATCAGAACCAGGAGGAACTGCCAATGTAAACCAAAGATTAAACTGATGATCTCGTTCATAATTATGACTAACTCCAGGATGACGATTAATTTGATTTGCAACATATTCTAATTTATCACCTTCAATCTCCATTGCAACAAGAGAACTTGTGTAACCAAGTTTCCTAGTATCAAAAATTGCGCTAAGTTGTCTTAGGACACCAATTTCTTTGAGTTTATGCAGTCTTTCTTTAACAGATTCGGGTGTAGTTGTAAATTTTTCAGCAATAGCATCAAAAGGACGTGTCACAAGTGGAAAAGTCCACTGAATCTCATTTAGAAGTTCTTTATCAAAATCATCCATAGAAGTCAATAAATCAATAACTTGACTATTCAATTAAAAATGTAGCTAGTGTTTTACGCATCAATTTTAATACATAAATAGAAATTGGAATTTCTTTGATCGATGATAGTTGATCTTAACATTCAAAATAAAACAGCAATAGTAATTGGAGGTGGAAATGAAGCTGAAAAAAGAATCAATTCTCTATTAAAACAAAATTGTGAAATATTAGTAATTAGTGATTCGGTAAATACAGAAATTAAAAAACTTGTTAAAACAAAGAAAATTAAATTAAAAACCCAAAAAATCCAAAATACAAAATTCATTTCAGAAATTAAACCAAATATTATCATTACAACCACAAATGATAAAAAATTAAATCAAAAAATAATCAACTCTGCAAAACGAAAGAAAATTATTGTTTATAGTTCAGATAATCCAGATGATAGTGACTTTTCAAATCCAGCAATTATTGATTTTGAAGGGATAATTCAGATCGCCATTTTTACTGGAGGTCAGAGTCCAGCAATGTCCAGAAAGATTAAAGTGAAAGCGGAGGGAATTTTTAAGAAAATAATCTCACATGAAGATATCAGTCATATCAAAATTCAAAAAATGGCTAGAAAATTGGCAAAAGAAACTATCGACACTCAATCCCAACGAAAAGAGTATCTTCATAATGTCATGACGGATAATACGATTGATCAGTTAATAAAAGACGGTCAAATAAAAAAAGCTGAAAATAGGGCAGCTATACTGTTGAGAAATTGGAAATGACTCAGAAAATCATCAATGCACGTGTTA
>JBMYWJ010000036.1:0-6823 GCA_049607285.1 Candidatus Nitrosopumilus sp. | reverse complement strand
ATAACTTTTCCCAAATAACATAATATATAATCACATTTTACCGAGTACCTTTGTCGTAAGACTTGTGCCGGGGTCGCCTAGCCTGGTAGGGCGCGCGCCTGGAAATAATTTACCATAAAGCGCGTTCTCGCAAGGGAACGGGAGTTCAAATCTCCCTCCCGGCGCTTCACAATTAACTCACATCTTACCATTACGTAGTTATTGTAAATGAAATAACTACTGCAAAACCAGCTAATATAACTCTAAATTGTTGTGTTCTAGCCAATGAACAATTTCTCTACCTGATGTCATTTGGCTAAACGCTCTCATAAAGTTGAACCTTCAAAACTATTGAGGGGTTTTTTTAATTGGCACAAGTTACAAACTTCCAAAATGAATGATACAGAAAATTTGACACCTTCATGACAACATGTCAAGTTTGGATATTGAGATTAATTGATTTTCTGATTTCTTTGGGATTGCAATGTAAAAGTTGGCATAAAAATTACCATCATCTTCAAACCATTTTGTGTCAATCCCCTTACTGTGCAAAAGCAATATTGTTTTTTGTTTTTCATCATAATCTGAAAATCTTCTTTGATGAATTGGTTTTATATCCGCTTTAACAAGAGAATACCCATAATGTTCAAATGTTTTTTTAATTTCACCCATTTCAAAAATCCTAAGAACTGAAAATGCAAAGATCGGACCTTTTTTTAGAGTTGATGAATCATTGTCAATTGTCTGTTTTTTGATTAATTCAAAGAGGTTTGAGAATGCCTTGCATCCAATGTATCCTATACACCCAGTAGCAATCACCATATCAAATTGTGGAATTTCTTTGATCGGTAGATCTTTCTCCTCGAGATTTACACATATTCCTTTTTTGCATAATTGGACATCTTCCGAAAATCTTAATGCCTGTTCTGAGATATCTATCTGATAGAAACTCATTGTATCATCAGAGTGAAGATTATCAAAGAATTGTTTTGATTGTTCTCTAGTAGGTTCTTTTAAAAAGAAATCATTCAACTCTGACATTTTCAGATTATATTTCATTAAAGAAGAATTAATGCCATATGAACTGCCAATATCTAAAATCCTGACCGTTCGTGAAAGTTTGTTGTAAAGTTGTTTTGCAAGAGAAAGATACATGGGTTTTGTTTTATCAGGAATGCGATAGTTCAATCTTTTCATTTCTTTTAGATATTCATTTGGGGATTTTTGTGTATAGATATCTGTAAAATCTTTTTTTACTGCTAGTTCTTCCATGTTGGTGTGTTATAATTCAGTCACTTGTTATAAACCATTGATAAATTTTGGTCAATATGGTAATCAATTCGTTGAAAGAAATTCTTAGATGGAAACTAAGATGATCTATTTATTTCAAGACCTACAATTATGATGATGTGAGCATATACGTTGGATTACTCATTTCCAAAATAATTAATGTCTGTCATTTGTAATTTAGTAATGCCACAATATGATATTGCTATTATTGGCGGTGGAATTCTAGGTACCAACATTTCTCATTGGATTTCTTCACTTTATGACCTGAATATTTGCGTCATTGAAAAAGAACCCAATGTTGCATTACATGCTAGTAGTCGAAATACTGGTGTATTACATTCCCCATTTTATCTTAATCCTAAAACAAAAAAAATCTTGGCAAAATCTGCCTTAGTCTCATATGATATGTGGAAAGTACTTGCAAAAAAAATGAATGTTCCATGGAATAAGACAGGTGTATTAGAACTGGCTCTTGATCAACAACAACACCAAAGCCTTGAAGAATACATGCAATGGGGTAATGAGAATGGAATACCGACACAAGATCTAGATCTTTTAGATGGAAAAGAAGTTTCAAAATTAGAGCCAAATGTTCAGTGTTATTCTGCAATCCTTTGTAAACGTGAAGTTTCATCAGATTTTGGAATATTCACAAAAATAATAAAACAAGAGTCAGAAAAACAAGGAACAAGTTTTCTTTTTAAAAAAAATGTAAAAAGTATTAAAACAACTAAAAACGATTCATTAATAATTTTTGATGATGCGACAAATATTTCTGCAAAGTTTGTAATCAACTGTGCGGGTGGAAATTCCTTAGACATTGCCCAAATGTTTGGTCTTGCAACAGATTATTCTGATCTTCATTTTAGAGGTGAATATTGGGTGGCTGATCCTCGATATAGTGATCTTGTGAAAACTACCATCTACACTGTAGCAGAATTCAAAGGATATCCATTCTTAGATCCTCATTGGATAAAAAAAGCAAACGGTCAAACCGAAATTGGCCCAAATGCGGTTCCTGTGAGTAGTCCTGAAACTTATGAAGGATACATTGGAGATTTTGAAACATCTCTCCTAAAATTAAAAGATATTGTTACCGGTAATGCAAAAAAATTATTTTTAGATTCAGAATTTTTATCTCTTATATCCAAGGAATGGCTTAGTTCCATCTCTAAAACTGCCATGATTCATCGTGTTCAAAAGTTTATACCTAAAATTCAACCTGACTTTTTTTCAAAAAAGGGAACGGCTGGTATCCGTTCACCACTTATTACTCCCAACGGGAAATTCCTATTAGATGTAATGGAGATTGAAAATGAACATTCTTTCAATATTGTTAATTACAATTCACCTGGAGCAACAGGAGCTCCTGCGTATTCTGCATTTATAGTTAAAAAATTACAAGAAAGTGGAGTTTTGAATTATCGAAAAAAATCAAAAAGTTCAATCTGGAATTTTGATGATGTTATCAATCAAGCTTAATATTCTATAACAATTAAAATCTAATGATGCTTCCTGATAGATGTTCTGTAATGAAGGAAGGAAAACAATGCGTTAACCCTCCTGAATTTATTGTATCTGTCATATCTGATAGCGATGAATACATGGTTGGAGTTACGTGTAAAAAACATAAACAAATTGTGTCAGGTAAAATTGGAATTCTTCAAAATGAAGGGAAAATTCATAATGGCAAAATTAGCTTTTCACCTGTTAAAGCAATTGGAACTGATTGTATTCATGGCGATTCTGATGATTTTATCCAAATTGATATGAAGTAATTAAAAAAAATTGAAATAATTTCAATCTGAGGAATATGTGTTGCTCTTAGAAGTCTTATCTGAATTAATTAAAATTAATGACATTTTGTTCATCATAAAAAATGATGGTGCTACAAGTGAGATTCGAAGTGATTCTCTTAGCATCAGAAAGAAAGACAAGTGGATAACTATGGGAGATAACTATGGTCCAGCACATATGCATATTAATTCAGAATTAATAAAATCTGCAGAATTTATACGAGAAGAAAAATCTGAACGTACCAGTTTCAGTGTTAGATTCTTTGCCAAAAATGGAGATCCGATTTTGGCAGCATTTTTTACAAAAATGTATGACGATTCTAAATCACTAATAACTGAAAGGGAAAAAATCTATAATGCTCTAATAAACAAATATTCTAGTAGCATTGAGTTTTAAAAAAACCTTGTCTGAAAAAGACAAGGAGAAAAAAATTAATCTTCAGATTCTTTCTTCTTCTTTTCTTTTTCAGATTGTAGTTTAGCTAATTCTAATTCTTCATTAGTATGTTTGAATTTTTTCAATCTGAGACTAGTCGATAATCTAGATATAAAAACTGCACATTTTTTCACATTATTACTTATGCGTAAAAGTCAATATCCTACTGAGTAAATCGGTTTTTTTTGATTAATTCCTAGTTCTAAATTCTTTACAGTAATTTTTGCCATTTTGTTTCTTGTTTCTACAGTTGAACTCCCAATATGTGGTGATAATACAACATTTTCTAATTTTACTAGAGGATTTTTTTCATTAATTGGTTCTGTTTCAAAAACATCTAATCCTGCACCTGCGATGATTTTTTTCTTTAGGGCGTTAACTAGATCCTTTTGATCAACAATTTTTCCTCTTGACGTATTTATCAAAAATGCTGAACTTTTCATTTTTTTAAAAATTTTTATGTTGATTAACTGATTTGTTTCTTTTGTATGTGGCACATGAATTGAAACAATGTCACTTTGTCTGATTAGTTTGTCAAACGAGGAATATTTTATTCCCAACATCTTCTCTCTTGTTATAGGAAGGCGATTTCTATTATGGTATATTATTTTCATGTCAAATGCCTTTGCTCTTTTGGCTAGAGCCTTTCCAATTCTACCTAACCCCAAAATACCTAAAGTTTTTTCTTGAAGATCAAATCCAACAAAATCATCTGCTCCATAGACTGTTTTCCATTTTCCAAGGCGAATAACTCTATCTCCTTCTGACACTCGTCTTAGAATGTCAAGTAATAATGTAAATGCAAGATCTGCTGTGGCATTAGTTAATACTTCTGGAGTATATCCTACTCTAATTTTCCTCTTTTTGGCAAATTCAGTATCTATGTGATCAAAACCTACACTATAGGTACTAATCACTTTTAGATTTTTGGCCATCTCCATGGTTTCTTTATTTATTCTATCGTACGGAAAACAAATCAGTCCATCAATATCTCTTATTTTTAATCGTAATTTGCTTTCAGGAATAGGGATTTTTCCTGAATGGACTTCTATCTGATATTTTTTTTTTAATTGTTTTACTGCCCCGTCTTGTAAAGTCCGTGTTAGGAATACTTTTTTTTTCATCAGTCTTGAGATTTATCTCAAACCATTTATACGATTTCTTTGTAAGTTTTGCATGTCTTCTGAAGTTGAAGAAGAAGAAGAATTTGCTATTTGTGTAGAATGTGGAAATTCAATCGAAAAATGTGTATGTGTATGTCCATATTGTGGTGAACGTGATAAATGTGAATGTGCTCTCTTTGATGCTGCTACAGGTGGTTAGGAGATATTAACCATCATACTATTAAATTTCAGGAATGAAGTAAATGTCTATGAGCTTAGTTGATTTTACATGGTTAATTGGAGGTCCTCAAGGAAGTGGCGTTGAGACGGGAGCCAATATCTTCTCCAAGGTTTGTGCAGAATTGGGTTATCAAATATTTGGTAAGCGGGAATTTTATTCAAACATTAAAGGTGAACACAGTTATTTTGCAGTTAGAGTTTCGGATACAAAAATTCACTCTAATGTGAATAACGTAACATTAATGGTATCTTTTGATGCTGAAACAATTTTTCGTCACTTTGATGAGGTATCCTCTGATGGAGGAATTATTTATGATTCTGAATTAGAAGATGTTGAAACTGACAGAGTTCACACTCTTGATCCTCCATTCAAAGAAAGACTCCATCAATTTCTTGCATCAAAAAATAAACCATTTACTATTGCTGGGGTGCTTGAACTTGCCAAAGAAAAAGGCGTACGACTTTACCCAGTATCTTTTAAATTGCTTTTAGAAAATCTTGCTAAAGATACTGATAACTCCAAGTTACGTGGTTTAGTCAGAATGTATAATGTGATTGGGGTTTCACTATCGTTAGGATTAATTAAAATGCCTTCTGATTCTTTACTCCATTCAATTGATAATATATTCTCAAAAAAACCCCAGATTGCAGAAATAAACAAACAAGCTGCAAATTATTCTTACAACTACTCTTCAACTAAATTTGGAGAGTTTGATTATACTCTGAATGGAACTAACAAAGAACCTAATACTATTCTAGTACAAGGTCATTTTGGAACTTCTATTGGAAAAATGGTTTATGGGTGTAGATTTCAATCATATTATCCAATAACCCCAGCTTCCGATGAAAGCGTGTACCTTGAATCAAATGAAATTTTACAAGTTCAAAATGATCGACCAGGATCTACTACTGTAATTCAAACTGAAGATGAAATTTCTGCCATGGGTATGATGATTGGTGCTGCCTTAACAGGTACACGTTCTTCAACGTCTACTTCTGGTCCTGGATTTGCATTAATGACAGAGGCATTAGGATGGGCAGGAATTAATGAAGTGCCAGTTGTTATTACGTTGTATCAAAGAAGTGGTCCTTCGACTGGTCTTCCAACTAGACATGGACAAGATGATCTGCTTTTTACCGTTTTTGCAGGACATGGAGACTTTCCAAAAATTGTTTATGCATCTGGTGATATTGAGGAAAGTTTCTACGATACGGGGAGGTGTTTTAATTATGCTGACATTTATCAGGTACCTGTAATTCACATGATGGACAAATTTCTTTCTAGTTCTGTAGTTACTTGCAAAAAATTTGATCCGGCTAAAATTCCCATCAATAGGGGTAAACTCATAGACGAAATTGAGGGTGAGTACAAACGATTTGCCTTTACGGATGATGGTATCTCTCCTCGATCTAGGCTAGGATTGGATAATGGCATTTTTTGGAATACTGGGGATGAATCTGATGAATATGGCCATATCAGTGAAGATCCTCAAATACGTATTAAGATGATGGATAAGAGAATGTCAAAAATGAATTTAGCACTGCAAGAAATTCCAATTAATGAACAAGCAATATCTTTTGGCATTCATGAATACACCATCATTTCCTGGGGTTCTACGAAGGGTCCAATTATTGACGCTCAAGAAATGCTGAAAAAAGAAGGAATCGATATTGGATTTATTCAAATTAAGTTACTCCATCCTTTTCCAGATCAATATGTCAAATCTCTTCTCGAAGAAGCTAAAATACTAATTGATATAGAAGCGAATCATTCTGGACAATTGGGGAAAATCTTTAAACAAAATATTTCTAGAGAAATTGATTATTATGTTTTAAAATACACTGGACGAGGAATGACTAGTACTGAAATTTATGATTCTTTAAAGAAAATTATTGAAAACAAAGCTAACAAGCGGGAGATTTTAAGTCATGGCGCTTAAACTAGCTGATTTCAAAACAAATGTCCATAATGATTGGTG
>JBMYWJ010000035.1:0-7241 GCA_049607285.1 Candidatus Nitrosopumilus sp. | reverse complement strand
AAACAAGGTCTTACAAACATGTTTTTCATCATATTGCTAATGATGGAATTTTGTCATCACCATTATCATTTCTCATCATCAACTATCAATGTTCTTAAGATTTTAGTTCCAAGTTACATTTCTTAATTTGTGTGGGATTTTATACTTGAAAGGAATGCTTGATACATCTTTTTCTTTTGACATTTCTCAAGCATAACACTGAATTATTATACTACGTATCGATTGAATAAGAGATATAAAGACACCCTATTAATTTCCAGCAATGAATCCTAAGCAGACTCTGAAGAATATGGTAAATACTATAAAAATGGCCAAAAAACCTGATAAAGATGAGTATCAACAACATCTAAGGTTGGTATTATTAGGAATAGGAGGAGTTGGAACTATTGGATTTATTATTCAGTTTGTATTTTCAGTAATTACATATGATAGTAGGGTATAGAATTGTCAGAAGAAATTAAATCTCATTTGTTTGCAATCAGAACTACTGGAGGACAAGAGAAGGTAGTAATGAGACTATTAGAAGCAAAAGCAAATTCAAATCAAATTAATATCCAATCAGTTTTGCTAGTTGATAATCTAAAAGGATATGTGGTTATTGAAGCGATCAATCCAAGTGATGCATACATGGCAGTTGAAGGAGTAAGACACATTCGTGGTCAATTAAGAGGAGAATTAGAATTCAAGGATATTGAGGGATATCTTATCAAGAAATCAACAGTTTCGCAATTAGTAATAGACAACGTAGTTGAAATTACAGGAGGTCCATTCAAAGGAATGAAAGCAACGATTACAAGAATTGACGTGGAAAAAGAAGAAGCAACAGTAGTGTTGTTAGATGCATCATATCAATTACCAGTTACAGTAGACGCAAATTATCTAAAACTATCAAGTGAGGCTTAGGAAGGATTAAATTTTTCATATAGAGTGAACAAGATATGGGAGAACAAAAAGTTTCATCACTTGTAACAGGAGGAGCAGCATCAGCAGGTCCACCATTAGGCCCAGCATTAGGTCCTCTTGGGGTTAACATTATGGAAGTTATTAATACCATTAATGAAAAAACTAAAGACTTTGAAGGAATGAAAGTTCCAGTAACAGTTGTTGTTGATAGTGATACAAAAAAATATGAAATAGAGATTGGTATTCCTTCTGCAGCTGCACTAATCATGAAAGAGGCCGGAATTCAAAAAGGTTCGGGAACATCAGGTACCGAGTGGGCAGGTGACGTTACAATGGATGTAGTAATTAAAGTAGCAAATACAAAACTAGAAAAATCTTACGCATCCTCGTTAAAATCGGTCGCAAAAACTATCATTGGTACGTGTCTAGCATTAGGAGTAAAAATAGAAGGAAAGACTCCAAAAGAAATGACAACAGAGATCAATGAAGGCAAATGGGATGAAAAGTTCCAATAGCTATTCAATCAGATAAACTGGATCTTTGTTGGTTTTTTGCAACTCCACAAAGGTTTCGGTATTTTGAATACCCTCAATTTTTCCAATTTTTTCAATAACCACAGAATGAAGAGCCTCAAGATCTTTGGCGTAAACTTGAATCATTATATCAAATCTACCGGTAACCTCTGAAATAGAAACAACTTCAGTAGTTTCCATAAATTTTTTATGAATAGTATCCTTGAATTTTGGATCTCGATTGATGCCTACTGATGCTTTTACTCCTATTCCTAATAGAGAATCATCTATTTCTACAGTAAATTTTTTGATAAGTTTTTTCTTCATTAATCTCTTAATCCTGCTATATAGGACAGAAGCATTGATTCCAAGTTTTTTAGATAATGTTGGAACCGAGATTGATCCATCTTGGGTTAGTTCAAAAAGCAATTTCATATCTAGTTCGTCAAATCTGTGCAATGCGTTAGAAAATTGTGATTGTGATTTAATATATGTAAGTTTTGCAAAAAATTTACTTTGTAATTGCAACTATTTTAGAGAAAATATGTAATTTTTTTAAAATAAAGGATCTTTAAGATCTCAATCTCTAAACGATTTTAAGTAGGTTTTCTCGAAAATCTTCGTAATGATTACAGAGAGCCAGATTGCAGAAATGATAAAAGAGGCCAAAGCGGCAACCAAGCAAAGGAAATTCAAGCAATCTATCGAATTAATCATTAATTTCAAAGATATTGATGTAAAGAAAGGTTTTGCAATTAATGAAGTGGTTCAAATTCCTAAAACTAGTTCTCCTGCAACTGTATGTGTTATGGCCACAGGAGATATGGGTCAAAAAGCAAAACAAGCAAATGCAGACGCAGTAGTAGGGACCGATGAATTAGATAAATTTGCTACAAATAAACGAGAGTCAAGAAAATTCATTAACAAATATGACTTCTTTTTAGCAGACACACAAGTAATGCCGGTTGTAGGAAAAACTTTGGGCCAGCTTTTAGGACCTAGAGGAAAAATGCCAACACCTGTACCTTTCAATGCACCTATTGAATCCTTTTTACAAAGATTTAGGTCATCAATTAAAATTCGAGCAAGAGCATCACTATCAATGTCATGTAAGATAGGTGATGAATCTATGGAAGATACAGATTTGGCAACCAACGCACATGCAATTCTCAGCGCAGTTGAAAAGAAACTACCAAACGGTGAGAAAAATATGAAGAGGATCATGGTGAAAACTACCATGGGCAAACCAATAAAACAAACACAAGAGGTTAAGAAGAAATTTGCATGAGAGTAGAACCGTTTATCCTAAAAGAAAAGCTCAGATGTTTCAGCAATTACAAGAGCTTCCAAAAAAATACAATGTTTTAGCTCTAATCAAAATGGACAAGGTTCGCTCTACACAGATACTGCCTTTAAGAAAAATTCTCAAAGATGATGTAGAGTTTGTTAGCATCAAAGATAAAGTTGCACAAAAAGCATTTGAGCAAATCGATGTGCCAGGAATTAAAGACATGATAGGGGAGCTTACAGGACAATGCATGTTTATGTTTACCAACATGTCTCCATTCAAGCTAAATGTTCTTTTAACTAAAAATAAAATTATGATGGCTGCAAGAGGAGGAGATATTGCAAGCATAGACATTATAGTACCTGCAAAAAATACGGGAATTGCTCCAGGACCAATGCTTACTGAATTTAAAGAAGCAGGAATTCCAACAAAAATTGATCAAGGAACAATCTGGATTGCAAAGGACAGCACACCAGTGTTAAAAGGAGAAGTCATCAATGAAAAGCTAGCATCAATTCTTGGTAAATTAGATATTAAACCTGTAGAGGCAGGAATTTCACTTTATACGGCATTAGAGGAGGGCCTCAAATACGCTGAAGAGGAGTTGGTAATTGACGTTGACAAGATAAGAGAAGAGTTTTCACGGGCACATCAAGAGGCAGTATCATTATCTATAGAAGCAGCGTACATTACTCCAGAAAATATTTCACAAATACTCAGCAAAGCAGCACAATCTGCTCGTTCGATATCAATAGAATCAGGATACATGACTGATGAAACAAAGGAACAAGTATTACAAAAAGCAGATGCTCATGCAAGAGCAATTGCTGCAGAAGCAAAGGATTACACTCCTGCATAGCATTAGTCTAGTGTACCTTTTGCCCTAGGAAGATTCCAATTATATCTAATAGCAAGTAATCTTAACAAAGTTGTAATCACTATTCCCAAAATAGTTGCAAAATATAACTCACCTCCAAAATATAAAATCAAGTAAAAAATTAAAATCCCTATAAAACTGGCAGAAGCATAGAATTCTTTTACAAAAACTATTGGGGATTGATTTACAAAAACATCTCGAAGTATACCTCCACCAACAGCAGTTAATATACCTGCCAATAAAATTGCAAGAAAATTTAATCCAAAAAGATTGTAGGCAAAAGTTGCGCCTATAATTGTAAAAATTCCCAATCCCATAGCATCAAATTTTAAAAATAAATTCCAATGTTTTTTTAGATGAGAATACAAAAAGAAGATAGTAATTCCTGAAATAACTGTAATTATCACATATGTAGGATCAGTAAGAGAATTTGGAAATTTTCCCATAATGATATCTCTAATTGTTCCACCTGCCACACCCGTAATTGTTGCAAGCAATAAAATTCCAACAACATCAAATTTTTTTTCAATTGCTTTAAACGCACCAGTAACTGCAAATGCCATGGTTCCAAACAGATCTAAGATGTAAATGAAAACCTCAGATGGAATAGAGAAATCAACCAACCAATACAAAAGGTAGGTATTACTAATTAAGATTAATGAAAATAAATATCAAAAGTAAATTGAAAAAAGCAAAATCTATCTAGCCAAACAAAGAAGATAATCCTTCCATGGCTGCTTCTTCGGTTTTACCCTCTTCTTTTTTAGGTGCTTCCTCTTTCTTTGCTTCACCGCCGGCTGCATCTCCTGCTGTCGGAGCAGCAGCTGCTGCAACAGCCACAGGTGCGGCCTTGACTGCCTCATCAATATTTACATCAGCTAATGCTGCAACTAGTGCTTTAACTTGGGCTTCATTAACTTCAGCTCCAGATGCCTTAACAACTGAACTGAGGTTTGCCTCATTAACTTCTTTATCTAACTTGTGAAGAAGTAAAGCAGCGTAAACATATTCCATTGTATCGAGATTCTCTAAGCGGATAATATAAAACTATGGCGAAGTTATGCCTAAAATTAAAAACTTTAATTCAAGATTTTAAGACTTCGGCAAACAGCATAAAGGGTTCGTTTCAGATTCTTATCTACCAAAGTTTCCATTCTGTGTTTTAAAACTCGCTTTGCCTCATCTCGTTCTGAACCAGGAGGTAAAGACAAAACAGCATTGATAAATTCTGGTAATGATTCTCGAATCCAACCATCAAGCATTGCATATATTTTTGGAGGAAGAATATCACATTTGTCTTTATCAAGATCTAGTACCTCAGTAAAATTCTCATGCTCTACTCTATAAACTAAAGCAAGGACAACATTATCAGGTGTAGGATTCTCAAGTATTTCTGATGAACGCTCTCCTGTCTTTCCCTGAGTAATTTTGTTTTTAAGACCAACAGGATTAACAATAACCCCATTAACACCAACTTTTCTACCGTCAATTCCGCTTATCACTGCAAAGATAAAATCGTAATAGTCACCATTCTTTTTTGTGGAAAATATATGAACTCCTTCCTTTAGGACAGGTTTTTTCCCAAACATGAATAGACTGAATTATGTATTGTATTTAATGTATTATTAATTAGAACGAAATAGAGAGTATTCTCTTAGGGGTGACTTTTTATCGTTATTTTTAGAAAAATAAAAAATTATTGCATAAAATTTACCTCTACATGAGGAACACATTCTTGATGCAATTCTCCAGACATCTCATTTATCAGACAGCCACATTTTAGCGTCACGAATTGAGATTGTTCATAACCGGGATTTATCATGAGTTATCTTTACAAAATTTGTTTAAAACCCCTATGAACGATTTATCAGTAAAAATAATTTTTGTAAACCTACAGATTACGAATTTGTTTTTTATTTTACTAATCGCTAATTCTTAATATTGGACTATAACATGCAGTATAGTTGGATAAAAAAGAGATTCTTAGAGAGTTTTCATCAGACCCTAATAGATACTATAAAGTCAGATTATTTGAAGAGCAAGGATTTACTAGAAAAGATTGCTCAAAATGTGGTAGGTTCTTTTGGACCTTAGATTCAAGACGAGAATTGTGTCCAGATGATGCAGATGACACCTATTCCTTTATCGGAGAACCACCAACATCAAAAAGATTTGATTACAACCAAGCATGGAAAGAGGTAGAAGATTTTTTTGTAAAAAATAATCACACATCAATTAGTAGATATCCAGTTGTTTGTAGGTGGCGTGACGATCTGTATTTCACAATTGCATCAATTGTTGATTTTCAGCGAATCATGGGCTCAAAAGTGGTTTTTGAATTTCCCGCAAATCCACTAGTGGTTCCACAGACATGTTTACGTTTCAAAGACTTGGAAAATGTAGGAGTAACAGGCAGACATTTTTCAAGTTTTTGTATGATTGGACAGCACAGTATTCCAAATTCAAATGGATATTGGAAGGACGAATGTGTTGACTTGGACTATAGATTGTTGACTGAACAATTTGGAATAAAAAAGGAAGAAGTTGTTTTTGTAGAAGATGTGTGGGCTGGTGGAGGCTCATTTGGATCGTCATTAGAGTATTTTGTAAGAGGATTAGAATTAGGAAATGCAGTATTTACAGAATTTCAAGGGGATTTAGGCAAACATACGATACTTGATCAAAAGATTATTGACATGGGTGCAGGATTAGAGAGATTTGCATGGATTACAAACGGGACTCCAACTGCATATGATTGTTGTTTTGGTCCAATTACAAATCACCTGTTTGAAAAAATAGGAATTGATTCTGATTCTGAAATGCTAAGAGATTATTTTACAGCAATAGCAAAGAATCTAGAGATATTTGATGATCTGAACGTTGTAAGAAAATATGCAATAAATTCTGCAAAACTAACTGATGACAACTTAAACAGAATTATCAGACCACTTGAAGGAATGTATTTGATTGCAGATCATCTTCGTACTTTGATATTTGCAATAACAGATGGAGCATTACCAAGTAATGTTGGAGGAGGGTACAATCTAAGAATGATGTTACGAAGAATTAATGGTACCATTGACAGAATGAATCTCAAGTTAGATATTGATGAGTTAGTTGACATGCATGTTGATTATCTCAAGGATACATATGCAGAACTTGATGCAAAAAGACAAGACGTAAAGACAATACTAAAACTTGAATCACAAAGATACATCGAGTCTAAATCAAGGATGAACAAGATGGCTACAAAATTAAAAAAGAAGGGAAGAGTACCGACTGTGGATGAATTAATCACACTGTATGAATCAGATGGAGTTACACCAGATTATCTCAAAGAAATTGATGTGATTTCAGAAATTCCTTCATCATTTTATGCAAAATTATTAGATTTGCATCAATCAGACAAGAAAAATGCAATAGAACAACTTCCAGTTGAGAGTATTCCAGAAACCGAAATGCTGTTTTATAGCAATGATCCAATGGAATTTGATGCCAAGGTACTCAAAGTTTTTGAAAATTTTGTAGTTCTTGATAGAACTTCATTTTATGCAAGAGGAGGAGGGCAAGAACCAGATCATGGAAGTATTGCAGGGTTTGATGTAATTGATGTTGTCAAACATGGAAATATCATAGTTCACAAGCTAAAAAATGAAACCCC
>JBMYWJ010000034.1:1837-7284 GCA_049607285.1 Candidatus Nitrosopumilus sp. | reverse complement strand
TCCAATTGCAGCCGCAATAGCTGGAACAATTATTGTGATAAAACGCAAACAAACTAGATCTTCACCTGTCTTGCAGACTGGAATAACTGCTGAATCAAAGACAGATGTTAATTTACTTGATACCCAAACCATTTTCAATCTTAGACCCGAAATGCGTGAGGATGACAAAGAAATTGTTAAATTCATTTTTACAAATGGTGGACAAGCTTTGGAAAGTGATCTAAGAAAGAAATTTCTTCAACCTAGAACTACGATGTGGAGAGCAGTAAAACGGTTAGAAAGACAAGGAGTTATTGAAATTTCTAAAAAAGATTTGCAAAATTTGGTTACGTTAAAAAAGGAATTGGAGGAAGAATATTGAAATCTGTAGTAACTTTTAGCTTATTGATTTTAGTTGCAACTATGATTCTTGGAAGTATTCCAAGTAATGTTTCTGCTCAAGAAGATCTTGAAATACTTGTAAAAATAGCTAAACGTACACAGGGACAAATCAACAATCAGATTTCCGCAGATTCCTCAGACATCATAAAGGAGTTATTTGAAGAAGGAAAACAAAATGTTTCTGCTTTAGAAGAATCAGTTACAGTTGATAATAGTACTTCTGCGAAGGAATATTTCCTTTCAGCTATGAAGATTTTTGCAGAGATCTCTAGACAATTAACAACATCTGGTGCTGTAGATCAAGTAGACACAGAATCTGTTAAAACTACAATTCAAGATCCAACAAACGTTCTTCAAAGATTACAAGTATATGTTAACGGTCTAAAAACCATTAACCAAAAGCATCCTGTCTTGATTGATTTTTCTGGATTAGATCTGTTATTTACTAAGGCACAACAACAGATCCACGATCGCCAATTTTCTCTAGCGTCTGAAACTATTGTAGAAATTAAAGAAACTATTGTAGAAATTAACAAAGAGTATAACCAAGAAGCAACAAAACAAGAATCTCAACGTGCAAAACAATATGCCATGAGATATCTAGAGCAAATTGATAGATTAATTGAAAATGCCAAAAGGCAAAGTATCGCTGATGAGATTATAGAAAAACTCGAAACAGCTAAAATAAATCTCTCTTTAGCAGAAAATCCAAGCGAAATTGTTAAAGAAATTAGAAATATTATGTCAATTAAGAATGAGTTTAAATTAACAGAAAACGATAGAATTGAATCTAAATTTTTACAAGTTGAAAAAACATTATTAAGATTATCTCAAATCGACGGTGTTAATCCAGATGATTTAACAAAAGTCAAGAATATACTTCAAAACGTTAAGCATTACTTGAATGAAGGAGAAATCAATTCCGCATCTGAACTTTTAAGTGATTTGGAAAAACAACTAGAAGAAATTAAGAATTCCCTCTAATTTATCATCATAAACTTCATATACATTTTCTGAACAGCATGACTATGACCTCAAAGGCACTTACAGCTGGAGTAGGAATTCCAATGATTGTAGTTGGTGCCTTGATGGCATGGTTATGGGCTCCAGTAGATGAGAATTTTCAAAATCAAATAGAACTTGTTGGAAGTGCCATCGGAATTTTAGGAGTAGCGTTTTTCATTTCTGGATTATTCTATTCAAAAGAACCTGTAATTCATTAGAAACTCATTAAATAAATAATGAAAAAAATTACAATTATTACTTGAAAGTAAGATTATTTGAGATATTTACATCAGTTGAAGGCGAAGGAATTCTTTATGGTACTAAGACTCTCTTTGTAAGGCTTGCAGGATGTCCTTTTACATGTTTTTACTGTGATACTAAAGAATCACTTCCACTTGATTCTGGTACTGAATATACAACTGAAGAAGCTAATCAACTAATTGATTCTAATTTAAAAAATCAAACTTACAAAGTCAATTTTACAGGAGGAGATCCTCTAATTCAACATAAAGCCGTAGCATTACTTGCAAAACATATACAAGATAAAAAAATTCCTACCTACCTTGAATCATCATGCTTTGATATTAATAGATTCAACTATGTTTTACCATTTATTGATATTGTCAAAATTGAATTTAAAACAAAAGATTCTGAATTTGTAGACTCTAAACATTATGAAAAATTAATTAGTCACACAATGAAATGTCTGAAATCTTCTGTTAATGCAAAGAAAACAACCTATATCAAAATTGTAGTCAGCTCTAAAACTCATTTGAATGAATTTCAAGAATTAACTAATCAAATTTTTCATATTATTTCAAACAACGACATAGATGGATTCATCATTCAGCCTACTTATGGTATTTCTGAACCAACACTTGATCTTTTATTGGATTTGTATGATATTGTGTATCCTCATTATGTTGATGTTAAAGTGGTTCCACAATTACACAAATTCATTGGAGCTCCATAATATTACCACCTGCCTAAAAATCTGATTAGGTTCAAATACTAGCAAAATTCTTTGAAAATATCAAATGGATAAAGAACGTGTAAAAAAACTTGTAAGAGAATTGATCATCGAAGTTGGTGAGGATCCAACTCGTGAGGGATTGCGTGAAACTCCCGAAAGAATAGCTAACATGTATAAAGAAATCTTTGGTGGCTATGATTCTGATTCTGAATTATCCGTACAATTCTCAGAAGATTCTGATGTAGTTATTGCACGTAATATCCAATTTTATTCAATGTGTGAACATCACATGTTACCCTTTTTTGGGAAAATTCACATTGCATATTCTCCTAATGGTCGAGTTTTTGGAATTTCAAAACTTGTAAGATTAGTTGAAAAATTTTCAAAAAGACTCCAAATTCAAGAACGATTGACTAAGAATATAGCTGATGAGCTACATTCTCAAGGAGTTAAAGGTGTTGTAGTTTTAGCTGACGCAGAGCATCTATGCATGAAGATGCGTGGTGTAAAAAATGATGCAATGCTTTCTTCTTCGGCATTTAGAGGAATTTATGAAAATAAAGAGGAAAAAGAAGGAATAATGACACTCATTAGAAAACGTGCTTATGACTCTTATTTTTAAGAAAATACTGAAAAATTAAATAATCAATATTTTTGATTATTATTATGGGTGCACATCCAAATGTTCATATTCCAAAGGAATCTTGGCCTGGTTGGACATGGTACGCAATTGAATTTGGAATTGTACTTGCAATATCCATGTTGGTTTCTAGAGAAATAACTGATTCCATTGTAGATTTAACTCCAGAACTACAAAACTATGTTTTTATGGGAATTGTTGGAGGAATCTTCTTAATGTGGTATATTGGAATTAGAGGTTTTATTCTAAACAAGAAGATTCTTCGTAATAGCTATTAGAATTACTTAAGATATTTTGTTTTATCTGTAACGTTTGCTTTCTTAAATGCATTTTTTCTATTATTACAAGATTCACAAATTCCACAATGATATTTTTTGTTTGAATAACAACTCCAAGTTTTAAAAATTGAATCTCCCAAAACCTTCACTCCAGATTTTAGCAAATCACTTTTTGATAATCCTTCATAGTAAGGTGACCAAATCTTAATATCTTTTCGTAACTTTGAATTTATTCCGTCAATCTCTCCTTGATTAAAAGCAGATTCTAGTTTTTTTGCAAAAGATGGTCGGCAATCTGGATATTGTTTATCTCCTGTATGAGCACCATATACAACTAGGGAAGCATTAAGTGTGAACGCCCAAGCTGATGCTATCGATAGAAAAACTGCATTCCTAATAGGAACTACAATTGAATACTCAAATTTACTAGGAATACTTCTTTTTGTACTTGTTAAAACATTAGAATTACCATACAAGTTTTTCATAAAACCAATATCAATTATTTTATGTTGCTTTAATCCTAATTTTTTTGCAAAAGATTTTGCTGCAGTAATTTCCATGCCTGCTTTCTGTCCATAAGAAAATGTAATGCCATACAACTCATAACTTGATTTCAAAAATGAAACTGCACAGATAGAATCTATCCCACCACTAAAAACAATAACTGCTTTTTTCATTATTTTCATCTATATTTTTTCTTATCTGCAACAGCACCTTTACTAGATTTACACACTATTGTTTGACATTTTGTATTTGCAGACATAAATCCTCTTGACATTGCTACACATATTTTTTTTAAATTTGAAGATCGGGTTGAAAATGCTATCACTGAAGGTCCAGCTCCACTTATTGTAACCCCTAAAGCCCCTGCTTTTAAGGCATTTTGTTTAACTTTACTAAATCCTGGAATCATATGTTGTCTTGCAGGTTCCACTATTACATCTTTGATAGAATTTCCAATCAATTTTGGATCTTTGTTCATGAATCCTGCAACAATTGTTGATGCATTTGATAAATTCAAAATACTATCAGCCATTTTGATCTTTTTTGGAATTACTCTTCTTGATACTTTTGTTTTCTTTTTTGGAACACCGATATTTGGTACTGCAACACACATTCTAAGATCTGTTGGTGGTTCTATTCTAACTACTTCTATGGGATTTGTCTTTACAATTACAAATCCTCCTAGTACTGATGCTGCAACGTTATCATAATGTATAGACCCTGCACTTGCTTTTTCTCCTGAACCTGCAAATTCTACTAAAGAATTTCCATCAAGTTTTAGTTTGAATAATTTATCAAATGCAACTGCTGCTGCTGCTGCTGACGCAGCACTACTTCCCATTCCAAACCCAGCAGGAACTCCTTTTTTAATTTTAATTTCAATACCTTCTTTAACTTTGAACTCTTTTTTCATATTTTTTACAACTACTCCTGCAGTATTGTTTTCAGGTTTTTTAGGGATGTCGTAATCTGAAACTATCATAATCCCACTCTTAATTTTAGTGAGTGTTATCTCATCGTAAAATGCGTCTATTGCTAATCCAAATACATCAAATCCTGGGCCTAGATTTGCTGTAGATGATGGTGCTTTTACTGTAATATTTGATACCAACTAATCTTCTACCTCTTCACCCAAGTTAAGAATTCTACTTAGGGAACTTTCCAATGTCACAAGACCTTCTCCTGTAACATTGGAAACTGGGATCAGACCTTGTGCAAATCCACCAAGATTCAGACCTCGTAGAATATTTGTAGTTAATGTGTAAGTATCACCATCTGTTTCTTTAGCAATAGCATTTTCTAAAGTGTTCAAACTTGTTGACCACTGAAGTATATCTTTTAGCTTGGCCCCTATGAGATCTGTTTTTGTTATTATGTTAATTGTTGGTAAATTCAAACGTAATCTAATTGACGTAGCAAGAAGTGCAATGGAGACAAAATTTACTGGCGTAGTAATTAGAGCACCATCAAAAAGAAAAATATTTGTTTTTTCTTCTGATGTAAGATTTTCTACAAGAAAACGTCCACTAGATCTATATGCAAATAATTCAATCTGTCCAGGTGTATCAACAATCAGATAATCCGGGTTTGTCCTATTTACGTCATTTTGGATATCATCAACTTTTGATGCAATCAAATCATTTGCCATTACTAATGCCCCATTTGG
>JBMYWJ010000034.1:0-1821 GCA_049607285.1 Candidatus Nitrosopumilus sp. | reverse complement strand
CGCATTATTGATACAATATCTACATAATCTCTAACATCGACATCACAGGTGTACGGTAAATTTTCAACACCCGGATCTAAATTTAAAACAGCTGCAAATGCTCCATTTTTTGTATAATACTCATATAACTTTGATGTAAGTAATGATTTTCCAGAACCTGCTGTGCCAGAAATAAAAACTGTCTTCAATCCTGCATATTTCTTTATTTACCTATATTTCAAATTAGCTTGATTGCTTCGTTTTATCTTAGAAATACTAATTTCTATAGAAATAGAAAAAAATTTTACCATATTTGTTAATTGATTAATATCTATTTTTTTGAGAATCCAAATAAATTCAAAATAACAATTATCACAATTTTACTGTAAATATAAAAGGAAATTTCTCCATACTAAATATTTTTTCATTATATCATTTCTCTGAAATTAACTTCAAAATTAATACAAAAATATTGATCCAATCAAAGTTTTGTACTTATTTTTAGGCATAAAAAACTCTGATTACTAAAAATTTTCTCAACTTTCATATTTGATTCCTAACCAAAATTATCAAATGAACTGGAGATTAGTAGCAATTCCCGCTACCTTAATTCCTATTTTAATTATCGCAATTCAATTTGATATTAAATTTGAAGATGTATTGGCAATTGGAATATTTCCATTTGCAGGAGCAATAACTGCCATGATGGTGAAGTTAGGACTTCAAGGATTCAAATTTGCATACATTACAAAAAAATACCTTGGGAGTTTTGATTCTTTTTGGAAATTAACTGGTGTTAGAATTGGCAGTGAATTTATAAAATTTACAACTCCTATGTTTATTGGTGCAGAATTTATTGTAATCTATTATCTACATAAAAAAGGTGTAAAACCTTCAAAATCAACGTGGATTGCCATCATGGATATTGTAACCGAAGTATTAGCTGGAGGTTTGTTGTCTATGATAGCAGGAGTAATTGCATTATTAAATGGAGCGTATATTGTAGCTGCAGTGGTTTTGGGCACTAGCATTACTGTCACATCTTTATGGATGGTATTGTTTTTCTTATCTTCTAAACGTACTTTTCAAGTCCCACAAATATTGGCAAATCTTTTGACAAGATTTGGAAAAGATAAAGGAACAAAATACATTAATCAAACAAATTCTTGGATGGAGGAAGTCTGTACTATGAGTAGAAAAAATCTACGAACTTCAGAATCTAAAAAAATCTTTACAATCTCTTTTCTATTTTCACTTGCATCTTGGTCATTTTATGGAATATCATTTATGATTATTGCAATGGGAACAGAGTACATAATTAGTGCATTTGATTCTATTATGGCAGTAATGGCTGCTAATGCTATTGGAAACTTACCAATTACTGTAGGCGGATCAGGATTGGCCGAATTTGGAATCGTAGCATATATCAACAATTTGGATCCATTTAATTTTGATATTCCTGAAGATAGTGTTGCTTGGGATGCAGTAATTGGTTGGAGAATTGCAACTTATTATGTGCCAATTTTGATTACGTGGTTACTCTTAGTAAAATTGGCTTTGAGTAAAATCTCAAAAACTCAAGATACATAGAAACCACTTTATCTTTACACACGTTTTTGAATTTATGGATTTCAAAAACAAAGTTGTTCTAATTATTGGTATATCATCTAGAATTGGTAGGGAACTGCAATAGAATTTACAATGTTAGGGTTTTCAGAAGGATTAAAACATGAATTAAAAGATACAAGCATTGGAATTACAGTAGTTAGTCCAATTATTGTTAGAACCATTTTTTGATCATCCTTCTTTTAAAAAAATACCAAAATATTCACCAATATCACT
>JBMYWJ010000033.1:0-7289 GCA_049607285.1 Candidatus Nitrosopumilus sp. | reverse complement strand
TTTGGACATTGATCTATATGATCTTCAACTCCATCATAGTCTTCATCATACCATGGAACAAAGTTAGATGGACAACCATCAACTACACCCTCATAATCTTCTTGTAAATTAGGACAAGAATCAGTTGCATCTTCAACTCCATCATTGTCCAAGTCTTCAACAGCAAAAGTGTAGGATATAGGCATGCTAGTTAAGGTAGTTATCAATAACAGTAGAAAGGGTAAGACATGGATTTTCTTCAATGGCTAAAATTACCTTGAGGATCCAGTTATTAAACCTCACTCTAGAATCAACTAAAAATCTCAAGAAATTTGAGAAAAATTTCCATGTTAGATGAAAAACTCGATCAATTTAAGTAAACCAGAATAAGATTCTCATGTATGAGTTGTTCTGGAGAAACAGTCGAAGAAGATGACTGTTTGATTCAGATCAAACCATCAATATCTAAGCAATTAAAAAAAGCAAAGTATGGTGTTGCTGATCACTCAACAGTAGAACTATGTCACTGGACAAAAAAATCCTTTAAACATGAAGGTAATTGTTACAAACATAAGTTTTATGGAATTTCAACTCATAGATGTATGGAATTTTCACCAGCAGGAATGCATTGTGAAAATCGTTGTGTATATTGTTGGAGACCAATGGAGTTTTATGATTCAATGAAAATGGAACCAACACAAGTTGCAGAGCCTGAAGAAATTTTAACAAAATTGATGGCAGAACGAAAAAAATTAATTAATGGATATTATGGAGATTCACGAAATGACAAGCAACGATTAGATGAATCTTTATTGCCAAGTCATTATGCAATATCACTTTCAGGAGAACCTACAATGTATCCAAAGCTGCCAGAACTTATCAAATATCTAAATTCACTAGAATCTACAAAATCAATTTTTCTTGTAACAAATGGACAAGAACCAGATATGATTCAAAGATTACAAGATGAAGATGCATTACCAACACAGTTATACTTATCAACTAACGCAGCAGATTACGAATCATTTCTGCAAATAAACAAACCAAAATATGATGATTCATGGGAAAGATGGAATAGAACTCTGGACATGTTAAAGCATTTGAAAACAAGAACAGTTCTAAGAGTCACACTAATTAAAAATTATAATGATAATAAAGAAAAAATCCCAACCTTTGCAGAAATGTTCAGAAAAGCAAGTCCACATTTTATAGAAATAAAATCTTACATGCATATTGGACGTTCAACTAACAGATTAGAACATGACAATATGTTAGAAATGGAAGAAGTAGGAAGATTTAGTGAACAAATTGCAAAACAAAGCAAGATATTTTCTATAATGGATGAAAGTGTTGTTTCTCGAATTTCAGTTTTGCAGAATAATGAACGGTTTATTGATCGTTGGATTCCTACTTATGTAAATACCAATTAGAAAATTTTTTTAGTGCTTTGTATCGATGTGACAATTCATTTTTATTTTTAATTTCAGCAAATGTTTTTTTCATTTTTTTTGGAATAAAAATTGGATCATATCCCCAACCTTTGCCTTTTGGAGATTTTGTTATAGTACCGTCAAGACGTCCAACAAATGATCGTAAATTGTTTTTATCACAATAAGTGATAATAGAAACAAACTGGGCGGTTCTATTATTTTTCAAAAGTTTTAAAATTCCATCATTTCCGATTGTTTGAAAAACAAATGATGAATAAGGTCCTGGAAATCCATCAAGAGAATTAATAAACAAACCATCATCTTCAATCATTATAGGTTTTTTATATTTAGAAAATGCATTTTTGGCTTTTTTTAATGCGATGTCTTTAAGTAAACTTGATTGGATCTCCTCTAAAGCATATTTGGAAAAACCAAGACGTATTCCGAAAATATTTAGAATTTTTTTGGCTTCTTGATATTTGTGGCGGTTTGACGATATAAAAAAAAGATCAAACGACTGTTGCATATCTTCCACGATTTTCTATATCCGAAACTAATTTTATAATTTTAACATAATTTGGATTTCCAACAATGGATCTATAACCAGACAAGAAATTTTTCCAAGCAGATTTCATCACTTGTGCATGAGCACTATTCAAAATTTCTTTAATCAATCTCAAGTCAACCGCATGATCTTGAAGTTTTATTGTATTCTGAGATAATCCAAAATCAATTACATAGACAGTTTTTTGCCATAAAATGAAATTTGAGGTAGTCAAATCCCCATGCATTATACCATTTTTGTGTAATGTTCCCACTATTTTTCCAATTTCTTTTGACAATTCTATAATTTTTGATTCAGATAAATCATGAATTAATTTTCCAGGTATGTATTGCATAATAATTGAAGATTCATTCAAATTCACAAAGTAAACAAACGGAACAGAAATTCCAAATGATTTAACTTGAGAGAGAATTTGAGATTCTTTTATTGTTCGTTGTTTACGAATTTTTGAGTCAAGATATGAATTACGATAATTTTTTATTTTTCTAATTTTTAGAATTGCATTAGAATTATTCCATTTAGTTTGATAAATGTCAGCTTCTGCTCCTTTTTTTATTAATTTCATTAACGTTATATCCAAAGGAATTCAATAAAAATTAATCATGGATGAAGGAGAACAGAGAATAAAACAAGAAGATTGCAGTGAGGATAATTTAGGACCAGGAATTCTTACATTAACCAATAAGAGACTAGCATTTGATAAAACAAAAGCAAGGATTATGGATTTTTCAAAACATATGGGGGATACGGTTTTAGATATTCCATTAAAAAATGTAATAAAAACATGGAAAGAGGGAATATTAATGAAAAAAGTGTGTTTTACTACAAAGACACAAGAAGTAGAACAGACTTACAAATTCGGTGTTTTTTATTCAAAAAGTTGGCTTAAAAGTATTGATGAGGCAATTAAAGACAACAAGGATCAATAATTTATCTTAACTGAATCTAATCTCCAAGATTGTGTAACAAAAGTATTTTTTAATAAAGTGCTTTTTTTAACTTGAGATTCTAAAAGACCAGTCCAACAAATTTGACTTCCACAATCACCAGCATATGGTATTGGAACAACAAAGAATTTACATTTGTGACGTTTACAAACGTCTTGAAGCATTTCAGATAATCTTTGATTGGCCGCAACTCCACCTACAATCATCAGTTCTTTTTTGGACGTAAATGACAAAGCACGTTCAACTGCCTCACTAATCATAGCAAAAGCAGTTTCTTGTAAAGAATAGCATGCATCAATTTTATTTTTTCTTGCAAGAAATTTTGTTGCAGATAAGAGACCTGAGAAGGATACATCGTTTCCTTTTACTGAATATGGTAATTGTATATAGTTTGAAGATGTTGACGCTAATTGTTCAATATTTTTTCCACAAGGGGATGCTAATCCAATTGATCTTCCAAATTGATCTAAAAGTTGACCTAGAGTGATATCTAAAGTTTCACCAAAAACTCTCCATTGTTTGTTAAGAAATGCAAGTAACATTGTATGCCCACCAGAGACCAGAAGGACTAGAGGATTAGTTGCCCCGGTAAGTAGTTTTCCTAATTCAATATGACCAATTGCATGATTAACAGGATAAATTGGAATTTTAAAATATGAAGACAATGATCTTGCAACTACTGCACCTACACGTAAACATGGACCCAATCCAGGTCCTGCAGCGTAAGAGACAATATCCAGATCTTTTATTGTACAACTTGCCTCTTTGAAGCATTCAGATAACACATTAGAACTATTCTCAATGTGATAACGCGATGCTTCTCTTGGATGAATTCCTTCTCCATCAGGTGGACGATAAATTTTTTTAACATCTGAAAGAATTTTTCCTTTATTTCCTTTCTTTTCAATTATGGCACAAGAAAATGTATGAGCTGTACTTTCAATTCCTAACCCCAGCATATTAACCTCTACTTAATGTCGATACAATTTTGATCACATCACCATTCTTTAATTTCTGATCACCGCTGATTCTTTGTTTTGTTTTGCAGTCAATAGCATGTAAAAATCCTTTTGCAATATCAGCATGAATTAATCCAGCCAAATCTTTCGCAGTAGAATTTTGTGGAAGTAATTTTGTATCAGGTAATACTATTCCATCTTTGTTAGTAAGTTTAGTTTCATCTTCCACAGGATATACAACGATAAATTTCAGAGATTCAAACACAGCAGTATTGAGAATTTCCTGAATTCCAGTAGAAGGAATTTTAGAAAATACATCTTTTACTAAATCAAGTGCTTTTTGTTGTGGAGGTAAAATTTTTGTTCCTTCAATAATTTTAAAATCACCATCACCAGAAGAATAATTTATAATGTTTGCTTTTGATGCTTTACGTAAAAGTAATTCAGTTTCAGCACTACATGGTATTACAATGTCTGAAATTTTGTTGAGAATGTCAAGATCTTGACATAGATCTGCTTTATTTGCAGCAATAATCATTGGTTTAGTATTTTTTCTTAATTCTTTAACAAAGAGTTTGATATCAGAATTATTCCATTCTTTTGGATTTCTAGAAATAAAACCTAATTTTTGCAGCACGTCTTGTACTTGATAGTCTTTAATTCCTAATCCACTGAATCGTTTTGCAATACCATCAGTTAGTTTAGCTCTTTTTTGATCAATTTCACGAGTAATCTTATCCCACTCTCTTTTGAGAATATCTGTAAACCATTGATCGAATTCATCTTGAACAAACATAACATCTTCTAAAGGATCATGTGTTCCAACAGGAACAGGTTGTCCTTGAATATCAGTTGTACCAGCTATGTCTACAACATGAATCAAAACTTCAGCTTGTCTTGCATCATCTAAGAATTGATTTCCTAGACCTTTGCCTTCATGAGCTCCTGGAACAAGACCAGCAATATCAATAAGTTTGATTGGAATAAAACGAGTCCCATTTACACATAATTCTGTTTCGTGATGAATGCCAAAATGTTTGCAGGCACAATCTGTTTTTACATAAGCAACACCAACATTTGGTTCAATTGTCGTAAATGGAAAGTTTCCTGTTGCGACAGGAGTTTCAGTTGCTGCTGAGAAAAATGTTGATTTTCCAACATTTGCTTTACCTAGTAAACCTATTTGCATTATACTCAAAAATTCATTTCTACTTATTAGTATTGCAGAAATCGTTTAATCCTGTTTAGCATATTTTGGAGTATGTCAATAGTAATTACTGGTACACCAGGAGTTGGAAAACATACTATTACACGTGAACTTGCAAAAAGACTTGATCTATCCATAATAGATATCAACAAAATTGCGAAAGAAGAAGGTTTGTTTGAAAAAAATAATGATGTAAATGAAGTAGATATTGTCAAATTGGAAAGAATTCTTGAAGAAAATTTGACAGAAAAAAATGTAGTTGTAGGTCATCTAGCACCTTATGCAATAAAAAAAAATAAATTAAAAATAATGATTGTTTTGCGACGAAATCCTTATGATTTGATGTCAGTGTATAAAAAAAGGAATTACACAAAGGAGAAAGGTATGGAAAATACAGGTAGTGAGATTTTAGGAATTATCAGCCATGATGCAATAAATAAATTCCAGGAAAAAGTATTTCAGATAAACACTAGTGGGAAAAATATAGATAAAGTAGTTGATAAAATAATTGGCATCATTAATAACAACGGACAAAGTGAAATGATAGATTGGCTTAATTTGGTAGTAACAAATAATGATTTAAAAAAATTTTTTGTTGATTGATTAAATAATGCCTTTAAGTTTGTGTAGGTACTTGTTTGAAATATCAAAAACAGACTTAGCAGGAAGGATAGGGATTCTTCATACTAATCATGGAAAAATAGAAACACCTGCATATGTTCCAGTAATTCATCCGGTAAAACAAACAATTTCTTCAAAGAAAATTCGTGAGATGGGATTTGATCTAGTAATTACAAATGCGTATATCACCAAAAATAACTATGGTGATAAAGCAATTAAAAAAGGAATTCATAAAATAATAAATTTTGATGGTGCAATAATGACAGATTCTGGGGGCTACCAAGTTTTGGAATATGGAGATGTCGAAGTTTTACCTCCAGAAATGGCAAGATTTGAAAAAGAGATTCTAACAGATTTTGCAATTCCACTTGATAAGCCAACAGGATTTGGTCTGCCATTAAAAAAAGCAGAATCATATGTCAAACACACACTCAAGGTTTCAAAACAGACGCTTAATGACAGTGCAGATAATGGACAGATTTGGATAGGTCCTATTCAAGGAGGGGAACATTTTGATCTTGTTGCAAAATCAACAAAGAGTTTAGTGAATATTGGTTTTAAGATGTTAGCGTTGGGAAGTCCAGTAGAATTTATGGAGTCATATGAATATAGATTACTGGCACAGATGATTGTATCTGCAAAAAAAAATATGCCACATTCGGTTCCTCTACATCTTTTTGGAGCAGGTCATCCGCTGACTATTCCATTTGCAGTGGCGTTAGGATGTGACACGTTTGATTCAGCTTCATACATGCTTTATGCCAAACAGCAGAGATACATTACAGATGATGGTACAAGATATTTATCAGATATTACGGTATTTCCATGTAATTGTAAAGTTTGTTCTAAATATACTCCAGATGAGTTACGTCAGATTGAATCTACTGAAAAAATAAATCAACTGGCAATACATAATTTATACGCAATAAAATTAGAAGTAGATAAAACAAAACAAGCAATACATGAAGGTAGATTATGGGAATATGTAATTAAAAAAGCAAGAGCACACCCCAAATTATTTGAGATGATTGAAGTAATGACAAACAATAGTGAATTTTTGGGTTTGAGTACACCAAAATTTAAAGAAAGAGCATTATTCCTATATGATAAGGAGGATCAATTTCGTCCAGAAGTTCAATCATTTCATAATATGGTCAGGAGATTCAAATCAAAGAAGAAGAAACTTCTCATCACTAAGGAATTCAATACAAAACCGGGATATCTTTCTCGTCAATATATTGGATTGAAACAAAAACTCAAATATTTTGAAACATTTCAAGTATGTCAATATAATCCACAACTAGGACTAATTCCAATAGAAATTTCAGACATTTTTCCAGCGGCACATCATGAGACATCTAGATTAGATTTTGATCCAAAAGAATTTCCAACCTTTGAGAAAACATGGAAAATATTCTTTGACAATAATGTATTTTCAGAAATCTATTGCGACAAAAAAGATGAGTTTTTAAAATATTTTATAAAAAAATTGCCAAAAGGAGTAAAGAAAAAATCTTTTGTCTAATTAAAAATAAGAAAAAAGAATGTGCTAAAAGATTCAGCTTATAGTGCTGCGTCTTC
>JBMYWJ010000032.1:0-7336 GCA_049607285.1 Candidatus Nitrosopumilus sp. | reverse complement strand
TGGTGGTTACAGGAATTAATTTCAGATGATGTATTTTTGCAAAATATTGAATATTTGATAAAAAATGAGATTATTATTGTTGTTATAGTTTGAATGATTTCAAGACATCACCCTTGAATTCACATACACATATTCAAGAGATTATTTACTAGTTATTGATTATAATTAAAAACAAAATTTATACATCTGATAGATGAACCAATAGTTAATTTTCTATTAATTCTTTTAACTTCTCTGTTGTTATCTTGTCTCTTCTTGGACTCTTACAGATGGGACATTGTAAGAATATCTTGTCTGCTGAAGTTTGATAAATACAATTCCACAATCCTTACAGACATGATCATGGTAAACTTTGAACACCTAGATATATCATTATTATTAAAAACAAGGGATTCTTAAAGAGTTGGTTAGTTGATGAGAGAGACCAATGGTTCACAGAAACATTAGAAAAAAGATTTCAGATTCTTTCTTTTTGTAATTGATTGTAAACCGTCCTAATTACTTGTCATATTCATATATGTCAATTTCATTTGTTTTCGAAGAAACAGTCTTGTTGTGTGTCAATGTATGATAATATGTCTCCGAAGGCTCTAAACTAAAATGATAGAGGGCCCTCGAGGGGAATCGAACTCCTGTCCGAGGATCCACAATCCTCTATACTAACCACTGTACTACGAAGGCCACAGTAAGGAGAAATTATTTATCCCGTAATAATCTTTGATTTTTTGCTGAAAATTAGGCTGTAGATTTATTATTAACCATATTAAATTCAAGACATGCGATTATGGTGGGTAGCAATGGCAATAGCAATAGGAATAACATGGGTTGGAATGAATTATTTACTTCCATTTAAGTAAACCTCAAGTTAGAGGGATTTTCAATTTTAATCATGTTTGAAATTTTAAATGTGAGTTAACGATCGCTTTAAATTTGTTATATCAGAGTACCATTCAACTTGAGGAAAGGATTCATAACAAATAGGTTACGTTCGGGTAGAAAATCAACAGAGACATCTATTGAAAATAAGACAGAGACCTTACAAGGAGAAAAGTTTGTTTGGATAGATTTGCAAAATCCAGATAGGAAAGATGTAGAAAAATTAGCTGAGAAATATAATTTCAACGCATTAAATATTGAAGATTGTATGACTAAATTTGAACTTCCAAAACTAGACAGTTACGATGATCATTTCTTTGTAATTTTACACTTTCCACCACTTTCACAAAAAGTTGGAATTTCTAAAAATAGTCAATTATCTGTATTTGTTGGAAAGAATTTTCTAGTTACAGTGCATCAAGGAGATCTAAAACCATTAGTAGAACTAGTAAGAATTTGTAAAACAGGCTCAGACCAACAAAGAAAAGATAGATTATTAGGGAAATCTTCAGGCATATTGCTTCATGAAATTATAGATGTGCTAGTAGATGATCTATTGCATACTTCTAGAAAGATAATTGCAAATTTAGATGAAATAGAAGACAGGGTTTTTGATGAAACAAAGCCCGTAGCTAGAAGTATTGCCTTACTTAGGAGAGAAATTAACAGATTAAGAAGAATAGCTAACTTGTTGAAAAAATTCATATTAGAAATTCCAAAGAATACTAAACGATTTTCAGATGGGGAAGATGAAGAACTTGCTCTATATTTTGATGACGTAATAGATCACATAGACAAAGTAATTGAAACATTAGAAGAATCAAGAGAAATTATGGAAATTTACAAAGATACAGATTTTGTTCTAAGTACTGAAAAAACAAATAAAGTACTTGCAGTTTTGACTATAATCTTTACATTAGCAATTCCCTCAACGGTGATTGGGACATTTTACGGAATGAATGTTAATTTACCAGGAGGGATCGAAGACAATTCAATGATTTTGGGTTCCTTTACGACTTTCATAGTGATCATTCTTGCTTCAGCAATTACGGCAATTCTGATGTTTGCATATTTCAAAAAATTAGGATGGATTAGCAGTTAAGCTAAAACAATTGCCAAAGTCATTCAGAGTAAGGAGATTAAATAAATACCAGACAATTGTATCTAAAGTATGGAGAAAATAAAAATACAGACTGGAAGAGGTACCGGAACAATTGAAGTTAATGACGATGGACCAAAGTGGTCTGGTGATGAGTTTAGAAAAATACAAGAAGCACGAAAAAAATTAGCAGCAAATAGAATGGTTCACACAGGTAGAGGAACAGGTTCAAAACGACTAGGAGACATGCCTGATGTAAAACCAAGAAAATCAAGTGAAGGAATGACCAGAATTACCGGTAGAGGTACCAGTTCAAGAAAGAGTAAAAACAAAGGTTCACAGTAAAAGCAGGATAGATATTTTGAAGAATTTATTATTGATTGATCTTTGTTATAGACTAGTGTGAAATTTTTATATTTTAATATCAGAATTTTCGGTCTTTAGCTTTTCCCAGTCAGCAAGAAAATTTTCTAGGCCAATTTTTGTCAAAGGATGTTGTAACATTTTCTCCAAGACGGTAGGAGGTAAAGTAACTACATCTGCTCCAATTTTTGCGGCATCAACTACATGTAATGGATGTCGAACACTTGCAACAAGTATTTCAGTGCCAAAGCTATAGTTGGAAAAAATTTCTTTAATTTCTTTAATCAAATGCATTCCATCTTGACCAATATCATCTAGTCTTCCTATAAATGGGCTAACATATTTTGCTCCAGATTTGGCTGCAAGTAAAGCCTGATTTGGAGAAAACACCAATGTAACATTAACAGGTATTCCCTGATATGAAAGGGATTTACATGCTTTCAAACCATCAGGAGTCATTGGGACTTTGACTACCACATTATTCCCATATTCACGAAGACGTTTTCCTTCTTCCATCATTCCAGAATATTCGGTACTAACAACTTCAAGACTCACATCACCTTTGATAATTTTTGTAATCTGTTCCATTGCATCCTTAGGATTCCCTCCTTCTTTTGACATTAGAGAAGGATTAGTTGTGATTCCATCCAAGAGTCCCATGTCATTAAATTTTTTAATTGAATCTAAATTAGCTGTATCAAGAAAAATTTTCATAATTTTTTACTCCTAAGTTCTTTGATTTGTTTTACCATATTAAAAGATGTTATTCCATGTTTTTCTAAAAGTAAAGGGATTTCATTATCTCTTGCAGACTCTCCAAACATATCTTGTGTTCCAATTCTCTTTATTGGTACAGGATATGATTCTGAAACAGATTCTGCAACAGCAGATCCCATTCCACCTATAATATTATGTTCTTCAGTAGTAACAATACATCCTGTTTCTCTTGCCGCTTTTTCTAAAATTTCATTATCAATCGGTTTTATTGAAAACATGTCCAAAACTCTACAGGAGATACCTTCTTGTTGCAATAAATCAGCTGCATCTAGAGCAATTCTAACAGTTATACCACATGCTGCAATTGTGCAATCAGAACCATCTCTAATAGTAATGCCTTTTCCAATTTGAAAATCTTGAGATTTGGAATGAACTAATGGAGTTTTGGATCTTGCCATTCTCATATAAAATGGACCATAGTTACTTGCCATTAAGTGAGTTAATTTGGAGACGGTCACTGTATCAGAGGGAATAAAAACTCTAAAGTTAGGAATGACTCTCATAATTGCAATGTCTTCAAGTTGTTGATGTGAACCTCCATCTGGTCCTACAGACAATCCACCATGAGAAACTACTAGTTTTACATCTAGGCCTTGTTTGTCCTGAGGTGATGGGTAAGCTATGTTATTTCGAATTTGATCAACTGCTCGTCCAGGAAGAAATATTGCGTATGTACTAGCAAATGAAATTTTTCCAGATATTGCTAGCCCAGCAGAAACAGTAACAAGATTTCCTTCAGCAATTCCAACATTAAAAAATCTATCAGGAAATTCTTTGCCAAACCCTGAAATCTTTAGTGAATCAGTAGTATCTGCACCTAAAACAACTACATTGGGATTTTCTCTGCCAACTTGAATCAAAGTTTTGGTATACTCTGAACGCATGTCAGTCATTATTGGTGTATTCAAAGGTATCCAGACTCCTCTGCAATTTTTTTAATTTGTTCTTGTTTTTCTCCTACAACATGTAATCCAATCCATTTTTTTACTAAATCTGTCCCACCTAACTCCTGAGCCTTATCAAGTAAAAGACGTCGTCTAGATTTTAAAATCTCCTTTCTAAAGCTGCTAATTGCCTCCCGTGCATCTTGTTGCCCAATAATGGAACCACCTCCAACGAAGATTCTGGCACCATCTGCAAATACTGAACCTATGTTTTCAAGGTTTAACCCTCCATCAGCCTCAATATAGCCTGAAAAATTGTGTTCTTTTAGAACAAAATTTAATCTAGCCATCTTTGCATGTGTTTCTTCAATATATTTTTGACCTGATTTTCCTGGTACTACAGACATAACAATCAATTGATCAATTGAAGGTAAGAATTTGTAAGACCATTCAGGTAATTCAGTGTCAGGATTTATTGCAAAACCAACACTAACTTTGTTTTGTTTAAGTAGATCATGAATTTCTCCAAAACTAGATTCATCAGTTACTTCAGCATGAACTGTAATAATGTCACTACCTGCATCAATATAATCTCGAACATGTTTTACAGGTTCATTTATCATCAAGTGTGAATCAAAAGGAATTACAGTTAGAGGCCGTAGTTCTTTTATTTTATTATGGTCAAAAGTTTTGTTGGGAACAAATTGGCCATCCATCACGTCAAGATGAATATAATGAGATCTGCCAGACACACATCTTTTAATTTCATTTTCCAGATTTGTCATATCACCTGCAATAATAGATGGAGCAATCATGAACTGGGAATCTAATTCAAGATTAATTATAGGAACCACATCAGAATCAGGAGATTTTCCATGCCATTGGGGATTATCTTCCATGTGTTCAATAGATTTTCCCTTAACGGTTCTGCATATTATCATGGTAGGTATTCCTTTTGTTGCTTTTGCTTTTACAATAGCAGAATTAATTTGTTCAACTCTATGTCCAGCAATTTCGATGACATTCCAACCAAAGGATCTCCATTTATCACCAGTCTTCCAACGAGATGCATCTTTCCACATTTCAGATATGTCATCACCTTCTAATTTTTCATCAAGTGGCATTACTTTTTCAGTATAGGAATCTTGTTGAATGAAATTCCTATCAAGAAAAACAGTAAGATTATCTACTTTGTATTTTGAGGCAGTCATAGCAGCTTCCCAGATTTGGCCTTCGTCGGATTCTCCATCTCCAATTATTGTATAAACATGGTAATCCTTAGAATCAATTTTTGCAGCAAGTGCAATTCCAACAGAATATGACAATCCAGTGCCCAAAGAACCACCACAAAATTCTACACCAGGACATTTAAGATCAGGATGTCCTTGCAATTTACTACCAAATTTTCTTAGAGTATCAAGTTCAGATTCTGGAAAATACCCTGCAACTGCCATATTGGAATACAAACCGGGAGCTGCATGCCCCTTAGATAAAACCAAACGATCTCGATCTTCCCATTGAGGATTAGCAGAATCAAATTTTAGGTGCTTATTAAATAAACATCCTAAAATTTCAGCCATAGAAAAAGAACCTCCAGGATGACCTGAACCTGCTGTACTAGTGGCTTGAATTACCAATTTACGGGCTTTGAGAATATTTTTCTTAATTTCATAATAGTTAAGCCCCATCTAGATCGTTGTTCTTAGAAATTTAATAAAAATCTACTTCTATAGAGTATTTGGAAAATAATTAAAAACAAAGATGGCAATCACGTAAAGGAAAGATAGAGTATAGTCAAAACTTGTCAAACATTCTCAAATATATCACGACGACAAAAACATGTATCAACAACAGGCACTGTTCTATAGGTATAAACTTAGTTAGAAATATACATGATACTTGATGGAGAAATTAAATTCTTGACCACAAAAAAATTCAATCATTCTGAAATTCATCCTTCAGAGTGGTATTCAATTAATCAATTCATTTTGGAATTAGATTCCAAAAATTCATCATGTGTGTCTGTATATTATCCACATGACAAAAAATCAGAAACTATACAATTGTTAAGAGAAACAAAAAGAAGCAAGATAATTGAAAAGATAGAATCTGCAATAGAAAAAAGAATTATGAAATTAAATGTAGAGTCTAAAAAAAGATTCATCAACACATATTGTATTTTTGGATGGGAGTTAAATGGAAAGATTATACTTAAAAATATCGCAATTTCAAAAAAACTCCCGTATGTGTATGTGGTAGGAAAAAAACCATATCTGAAACCATTTAATGATGTCTTAAAAGCTAATTACCATACAATGTTAGTAATACTTGATCATAAATCTGCCCAAATTCGTTATCTTCAAGGGGATAAAGTACTTGCAGAAGAAAAATCAAGCATTAATCTACAAGGCAGACATAAAAAAGGAGGACAAAGTCAGAAGCGATTTTTGAGAGCACGACAAACATTCATTCAAGGATTTTTCAAAAGAATTGTAAAAAAAATAAACAATCTTGATTCAAATAAGGTTGAGATTTTATTTTTAGGAGGAATAGGAACAGCAAAGATCGAAATTCATGACGAATTAAGCTCTGAATTAAAAAAGAAATGTCATTTTATGAATAATGTGTCATTTAGTACACCAAGTAATGAATTACATAAAAAAATAATACAACAGTTGTACGACTATAGAAAAAAATATGTATTGTGTATAGTATCCAAATTCGAAAAACTCGTGAAAGAAGGTCTTGTAGCAAAAAAGAATTCAGAGATACAAAAGGCATTAGAAATAGGCGCAGTAGATACATTGCTTGTATCTGCAAATTATTATCATTCATCATTAAAGAACAAAAAAATAATAAAAATGATAGAAATTGCAGAAAATACTTCATCTAAAATAGAATTTGTAACTAATCCTAAACTTGTAGAAAGATTAGAAAAATATGATCATGTTCTTGCCTTACTTCGTTACAAAATTAAATAATTGTTTAATAAACAAAAGCTCATTAATCAAGATTTTATAGAAACTGTAAACAAAGATGTAAAACGGTAAAAGCAATTTTTATGTGATCGTTAAATTGCTTTACAAATAATAAAATAACAGATCTCTAGTAAATCTAAATAATACTCAGGATTATGTATTTGTAATGAAGATAAAAATAGAAAATTCCTTATCAAAAAAAACAGAACTTCTTTGTGGGTTTGTGTTAGAAAATTCAAACAAGGTTTTAGGATTAGGAAAATTTGATGAAAATATAGATTCAAATATTAATCAATCTCTAAAAGACATGAATGGAAAGCTAGGACAGTTAAGCATAATTCCATCACCTAGAGGAAAAC
>JBMYWJ010000031.1:0-7440 GCA_049607285.1 Candidatus Nitrosopumilus sp. | reverse complement strand
GTGATATTCCTGGTGGACATGCAAATGCTTTTTGAGCACCAGTCATTGCAATGTCAATTCCCCATTTATCCATATGAAGTTCTTCGCCTCCAACAATAGAAACACCATCTAATACATAGTAAGAATCATTTCTTGAAGTTAGATCTTTAATTCTATCAAGATAATTAATCATGGTTCCAGTAGAAGTTTCATTCCAAACGCAATAGAATGCCTTAACGTCTTTGTTATTATCAAATGCTTCTTTAATTTGATCATAGGTGGCATTTACACCCGGTTCGGTCTCGACTCGAATTGTTTGACCGCCTGCCCATTCGATTTGTTGTGCTAAACGAGAACTGAATTCTCCATTTACAGGAATGATTACTTTATCACTTTTCTTAATTAAATTGACAACTGAACATTCTGTAGCTCCAGTACCAGAGGCAGAAAGACATACTGCATCTCCTTCGGTCTCAAAAATTTTCTTTGTATTATTCACACATTCTTCATAAAGTTCAACAAAATCATCACTTCTGTGATTAATTGAGGGAGTAATCATTGCTCGGGTTACTCGTTCAGGAACGTTTGTAGGACCTGGCAACATTACTAAATATTCCAAATATTATCTCCTAATGTGGTTTTTTCGGGGCTTATTTATAATTAAAGAATTTTTAGTCGATCTTTTGCATTTATTTTTCTTAAAAATTTTTTAGTTCCTTCAGGTACAAGATCATCCCATTTTTGATCACTTGTTATTAGGTCTCGAATATTAGTTCCAGATAACTGATCTCTTTTTAGAAATGGAATAGAATTTACTTTAAAAGATCTTTTTGAGTAGAGATATTTTGTAAGATTGTCATTTGAAAAAACAATATCAAATTTTGGAACAATGGCATCTATTTGTTCAATCCACCTAGCATGATTATCCACATCAGGAATAAAATAGATTGAAATTTTTTCTTTCATTGAATCATTAACTGAAGAGAGAATCATTTCTTTTCGTTCTTTGGCAGAAAATGGATTACTTTTTTCTGGAGGCTTATTAGAACTTCCTAATCCTACCCATAATCTATCAACTTTTGATAATGCAAAACGTAGAGCTTCAAGATGACCTAAATGAAATGGTTGAAATCGTCCAATCAACAAACCGTTCATGCAACAATACTAAAAGATTTGTTTTAAAAAACTATCATAAAGAGTTGTAATTGAGTCTTAACGTGGATTTTATAAAAATCAATGGCGGGTATGGAGAAGGAGGAGGCCAGATAATACGTTCTGCCATTACCCTTTCATGTATAACAAAACATCCAATTCATTTGATAAATATTAGAAAAAATAGAAAAATTCCAGGCTTGAGACCTCAACATCTTACAACAATAAAAATTCTTCAGAAGATTGCAAATGCAAAAACAATTGGAGCAAAACTAGAATCTACAGAATTAAAATTTATTCCAAATAATATTGATAGTTTAGACTTGAGTGAAGATATTGGAACAGCTGGAAGTATTTCTTTAATTTTACAAGTTTTGATTCCTGTTATAGGTATTTTACAAAAAAAACTTAGTTTAACAATTAAAGGAGGTACAGATGTATCATGGAGTCCTTCAATCGAATATACACAACATGTACTTAGAGAAGCTTATCATAGAATGGGAATAGAATTTTCATTTGAATTAATAAAACGTGGTTATTATCCAAAAGGCCAAGGAGAAATTAAATTACAAGTATATCCATCTTGTGTAAAATCAGCTTCATTTTTAGAAAGAAAAACAAATTATGTTAAAGTAATTTGTACATTTTCAAAACTTTCAATTGAAAAAATTAAAAATGAAATTGAGAAGATCAAAACAAAATTAGAAAATAAAAATTTTGATGTTAAAATAGAAATTAAAAATCAAGAAGCAATTGATTCAGGAGCTTCATTATTAATTTATAGCACTGATGAAAATTCTGTTATTGGGATTGATTCATTATACAATAAAAAAATACAAAGATTTGATTTGGATTTAGAGAAATTTACTGAAAATACGTTAGGAGTTGACAAAAACTTGGCAGACATGATCGTGGTTCTTGCGAGCTTAAGTCAAGGAAAAACGATATTTCGAACTCCAGATATAACAAAACATTTAGAGACAAATCTGTTTGTAACTTCTAAAATTACAGGTTGTAAGTATGGGATTGGAAAATTATCTAATGGATTTGAGGTAATAATTGAAGGAGTTTCAAACTCCAGCATCAAGTAAAGATGCAAAAAATAAAATTGTAATTGACAACACAACCGTAATTTCTCCAAGAATGATGATTTTCTTTCGCAATTTTTGAATCTGAGATCCAGGCATTTGTTTTGACATTATTTTTTCTTCAATATCCTTACGAATTACTCTAACATGAACAGCATATGTAATTACTAATGCAATAACAAGAGCAATTTTGATAGTGAGGAACAGTCCATAACTTGTTGCAAAAAGAAGATCAGACTTACCAAGTAAAGTATGTGAACTATACAGTCCTGTTGCCATTAAAATGATCAATGAAGGAACAGCAATTTTGTTGAATCGTCTACCTACACGAATCATTATTTGCATTCGTTCTTCAAGAGATGGAGTCATCGTTTTTAGTAGTGGAGAAAATACAATACCAATGAAAAGTGAACCGCCTACCCATATAGCTGCAGAAACAAGATGAATCCAAGTAAGAATTGCTTGTTCTATTGCAGCCATTAACTACAATATTTTAAATCAAATATTATGTATTTGGATCTTGACAACCTTTTTTAGTTGTACATAATCTGATACCATTGAAATGGCACTACAGAGTAAAATGACAGTTTATGCTGCAGTAGCTGGAGTATTAGCTTTAATGGGAGGAATTGTGTATTATGCAAGCTTAGATAATGTAGAACTAGAACAAGTAGAAATTGAATTAACAAATGTAGAATTGAGAGATATCAACACAATAAATAATCAGGCAAAATTTGATGTTACATTTCTAATAAAGAATCCAAGTGATAAGACATTCACAGTTGCAATAATTGATTATCAACTCTATGGTGATGGAACAGAATTAGGTTCAGGACAATACTCTACTGCAGATATTGCCTTACCTGGAAGAGCAGTCTTTTATCCAGGTGCTGAAGTTCCTTTGAAAAATACATTCGTTCTAAATAAATCAGAAGTAAGTGAAGAAATTTATGACAATGCGGTCAGAAATCAAATCAATAATTTTAATGTGGAGGGAATTATCACTACACAAACTTCATGGAGTACTTCTGATAAAGAATTTCAAACTAGCATTAATTGAAAAAGTGGGCCGAGTGAGATTCGAACTCACGATCACCGCCGTGTCGAGGCGGTATCCTAACCAGCTAGACTACCGGCCCATTGAAGTACAAGACTAGGTCATGGCATTATTAACGTTTAACAAAAGAAAGGATGAATAAAAAGAAAGAAGGCGCATAAGAGTTGACACATGATTTTACCAAAGAGGAAAAAAGAGGTTTCTACAAGGCAATTTATTCAAGGAGGGATGTAAGATCTCACTTTATTTCAAAACAGATCAAAGATGATATTTTATTAAAAATTCTTCATGCAGCACACCATGCCCCATCAGTAGGATTTTCTCAACCATGGAATTTTATTTTGATAAAGGATATAGATACGAAGAAAAAGATAAAGAAATCTTTTGAAGAAGAGAAAGATAATTCGGCAAAATTAGTTGATGAACCAAAAAGATCAAAATATTTATCATTCAAGCTCGAAGGAATTTTAGAATCTCCAGTAAATTTGTGTGTAACATATGATCCTACCAAATTTGGTCCATTTGTAATTGGGAGATCAAGTATTCCTGAAGCAGGATTATACAGTGTATGTTGTGCTATTCAAAATTTATGGCTATCAGCAAGAACAGAAGGATTAGGTCTTGGGTGGGTAAGTATTTTATCAAACAAAATTCTGAAAGAAACTTTGGCATTACCAGAACATGTTGTGCCTGTTGCATACTTGTGTTTAGGTTATGTTGATAATTTTGCTGAAAAACCGGATCTTGAGATTTCAGATTGGTTGCCCAGGTTAGATCTGAAAGATGTAGTATTCTTTGAGAAATGGAGTGATAAAGAAAATGTAAAATGGAATAGTATTCAAGAAATGATTAAAAAAAATCTTGATTACGCTTAAATAATTAAGAATGTTTTTTTTGCTGGGCTTGTGGCGCAGAGTCAATTTGACGCGAAACATGGATAGCGTGGTAGCCTCCTAAGTTACAGGTCGAGGGATCGAAGCCCTCCAAGCCCGTTGAATTTCAAAATAACATGGAAATTTAAATACAAAGATCAGTTGTGTACATTATGAAAGTTGTAATAATTTCTGGAAGTCCAAGAAAAAAGGCCAATACACAAATCATAATGAAGTATGTTTATGATTATGCGAAATCAAAAAATACAGATACAAAATTAATTAATCTTTCAGAAGGTAAGATTGAATGCTTTAGAGGTCCTGATGAAGAATATAATGAAGAAACAAAAAAAGCGGCTAATGATCTTATGGATGCAGATGTTTGGATAATAGGTTCTCCCATTTACAATTCATTTTTTAGTTCAGCTTTGAAAAATTTGTTTGAATATGTTAATTACAAAAAAACATCTGGGAAAGTAGCTGGAATGGCTATTCTGGCCGCAGGAAATATTGGATTTATTGATGTTCAGACATTAATTACACAGTTATTGTCATATTTCAGGATAATAACAAATCCCAAGGCGGTATTTCTTACAACAGAGTCAATTTCAGAAGATATCATATCAGATGATGATGCAAAAAATAGATTAAATATAATGATAGACGAAACTTTAGAACTTGCTTCTAAATTACAACAAAATTAAAGTGTGTACATTTGTAAAAATCAATATTACAAAATAATTTTACATAAGTTTTTGTAAAATTATTATTTGAAAAAATAAATTGTTACAGATAGTATGAAGAAAAATCATCACATATTTCTCTTATAATCTTCTTAGACAATTTTTTTATTCTTGTATGGATGCAATATAGAATAAAACAATAGTAAAAAATTTTCTAAAATAAAATTTTGGAATAATAATTAACAAAAAATGACACCATTCAAGATATAACAGTAAAATATCTAACATAATATAGAATAAATATTATGAATTTGAAAAAAGAACCAACTGAATTATGTGCATGTAAATGTCATTTTGGTGGTGCTGAGAGTTGCCCTAGCTGCAAGAATAAGCATGGAATAATTTCATGTTCTCATTGTAAGGATTAGAATTATTATTTTTTTGTTTTTCTTTCGGATGCTAGCATCTTTAGATTAGCTAATTCGGTTTTTAATGATTCAATCTGTACAAGGGTCTGCAAATTAGATATTTCTTGATTTAATCTTTCAATTTCGCTATCCTTTATTTTTACAGATTCTTTTAGGTCATTGAGTTCAGAAGATAACTCAAATTGAACTTGTTTAATATCAGATAGACTAACTTGATTGTTCACAGTTGTAGTTTCAATAGAGACAGTGTTACTCAAGCTTTTTTTTTCACTGTGAGCATGACTTGGAGCATGTGTATGCATGTAATCCGTGCTTTTTTGAGATATCCAGCACGTAAATGTAAGGAACCATGTTATAGGAACTGCCATGATGAAAACAAAATTTAGTATTGGTGCAAAGTCAACAAAATATGGCCAAAGTCCAGTTAGGACAGCAGCAAAAACACCTGTTGATATTGTAGCTAAATGATTTCCCAAATATCCCATATAATGTCTGAAAAATTCATTATTTATAATAGTAATGCTGATAACCGTGCTCTAAAAATAATGAAAAAGGAAAAGGAACTAGTTTATTGTTCTTCTTCAGTAGTTGTTTTAGGCATGTCTGATTGTAAGATTTGTATCTTTTGTAATAACTCTGTTCTCAAATCTCTTGCAACTCTTCTTACAGTGGGTCTTGGAACACCAAGTTCATCAACTACTTTGGTATAGATATCTTGTTTGTCTGTTACTCCTTTGTCAAGATAGGAATTAATTGCTTCTTTAATTATCGTGCTTTGATTTGTACGATTCAACGAACTCTAAATTTTAATTGTTCTATATAAGACTATAACTTTTAGAATTGCATAATTGTAATATTTAATAAATTCCCAAATTTTCCAGTTTATAAAAAAAGTAAAAACTTACAAATTCTTTAAAAATATTTTTTCAAGAAAGAATTTTCTAGATAGATAAAATTTTGAAAAATTGAAAGAAAATGCTAGAATTTGCACAAAAGACTCTTATGATAAGAGAACAGATTATTTTCATGACTTCTGCAAATATTGAAACCAACTTTGGGAAAATTTCATTTAAACTTCTTCCAGATTTGGCTCCAGAAACAGTGAGAAATTTTGAAAAATTGGCCAAAGATGGTTTCTATGATGGTACTCTTTTCCACAGAGTTATTCCTGGATTTATGATACAGGGAGGAGACCCAAATACAAAAACAGACAACAAAGGTTCTTGGGGAACAGGGGGACCAGGATATAACATTAAAGCAGAATTTAATTCAAGATCTCATTTACGAGGTATAGTTTCAATGGCAAGATCACAAGATCCAGATAGTGCAGGCTCACAGTTTTTCATTGTAACTGCTGATAGTACATTTCTTGATAAGCAATATACTGTATTTGGTGAAGTTACTGAAGGAATGGACGTTGCTGACAAAATAGTAAATCTCCAAAGAGATGGAAATGATTGTCCTCTAGAAAAAACTCCAATGCTTCGCGTAACTGTGGAATAAATGCAACAAAAGATTATTCTAAGTTTTCTAATTCTAACTTTGGTGATGGTTTTTCCACATGCAAATGCTCAAGCAGATTCTATTGAACAAGCAAGTCAAAAATTAGTTGAAATTACAATAGATCTTGAAGGAAATGTCAAAGTAACACATCAAATTAACAATTCAAGTCAACAAAAACAATTAGAATTAGTCAAAGGAACAGTTTCAAATCTAGAGATAATCAATGAGTTAGGGGAGATAAAATCAGTTGAAACTGATGAAGAAACTAAAAGTATTATGATTTCACCAAATCAGGGAAAATTAACTGTACAATATGATCTTGGAGATGAATTAATACTAAAAAATAATGTATGGACATTTGATTTTAGATATCTTCAGAAAACAAACTTTTTCTTTCCAGATGAATTAGGAACAATATTTGCAAATGGAATATCTGTTAATTTGAATGAGAAGAAAGGATTAGCATGTCATGGATGTCAAATTCTTTTAGAATATTCAGTAAGTGAACCAAAAAATATCATACAGGTGAACTTAGGAGATAGAGAATTCCTTGTCGAAATTATTACTTTTGCAGATTTTGAAAATTTTGGTTTTAATCAAAACAAAGGAGAAATTAATTTTCAGATAAATGATGAGAATCAATTTGTTACTACAATAATTCCTGTAGAATTATTGTGG
>JBMYWJ010000030.1:0-7446 GCA_049607285.1 Candidatus Nitrosopumilus sp. | reverse complement strand
ATACTGCGATCCAGGTTATTAGTTTCAATGAAAAAGAAGAAATCATCAATAAATATGTATAGACATTTTGAAAATAGTTTTTTTTGAAAAACTAATACATAACAATATAGATGTTTGACTAAAAATTTTATTTTTTTGGCGAAAAAATATAGAAAATTTGTAATATCAATATCTTTTCATCTTTGTACCAGGAGAACAAAAATAGAAAAAAATTAATTTTTACAAAAAATGTGATGAATTAACCTATCATGGACAAAGGTAAGATAGAATATCGGTATCCTTCTCGTTGTGAGATAAACTTGGCTGAAAGCATATCACGTTTCCCTCTTTGATTAAAATTTTTGATTTTTCGACTAGTTTTATATTCATTAACAAATTCAAGTTCAAAAGAAGAACAGAATTTTAGATTAAGCAATGTTACGATTTGTTTTGCAACATGCATATTTCCATTTCCAATTTTTACAATTTTTCGTGTTGCTCTGAGACCTCCCAAAATTTGGATGACGTGAAAAACTAATTCCTCAATTGAGGAATGAAAGGAACTTTCGATTTCTTTTCCATAATAAAATATAGAAAGGCCGATTCGTTGTCCAGGATCAATTCCTAAGATCAAAAATTCTTCCTCAAAAATTAGATCGAGTTTTTGCATCATTTTACCTAGGATTACAGTGGGATGATGTTCGAAAATTTCTTCATCAAGTAATGGTTTATTACATTTTTTGGGAAATTCTTTTTTTGTAGTTAGAATAAGGTGTCCGGAATAATTTTGAATTTCACTAGGAAGTATAGAATCAAATGATAAGTTAAGCATCTTTAGGCATGATGAAAATCTGTAGTATGGTTTACCATACACAGTTGCAATTCCAATTCTAGTGTTAAGTAATAGATTTATGCATCTTTTGAGTGAAAACAAGTAATTTAGTATTATGCCTTCAAAACAGTTGACACAACACTTTTGACAGCTTCATCAAAATTGGCATCAATGTTTGACTGTATTTGAGATAATTTGGCCTCTCCCTCTTGAGAAATTTTTGTAGATTCTACAGTTGCCTTTTCTTTTGAAGTATTAATCATCACCTCAGCCTCTTGAGTTGCCATCTCCCTAGTTTTCTCTAACAATGAATCAATTTTGGCCTGTGTTTTTATAGCAATTTGTTTTTTCATGTCACCAACTTTGCTGTTTAAAGCATCTAGATCATTCTCTAGAGAATTTAGAGATTTGACTATTTCGGTAACTTTGGATTCTGCCATACTGCTCATTTGAATAAAATTCTATGAATCCATTACTTAAACCATTCATTTTTAACTGATATTTAGGCAGAAAAAGTGCATTAATACACACTAGCCTGAAGTTAAAAGCAGGATAGCTCTAGCAAGATCTCCTTTGGCATCCTCAAGAGCATTTTTTGCTTTATCTTCATCAACTCCTGCTTGCTGACTGACTAACTGAATGTCATCGTCAGAAAAAATTGGAACTTCTAGCTCTCGTTCTTCATAATTGTCAGCAGTTATTGTAAAAATAGAATTATCTTTTGCCTTCATTTCAGTGACGGAAGGTTTTGTAACAATGATTTCTTTTTTGTCAGTTTTAATTATTACCTCTTGAACATTTGAAAGTTCATTCATATCAAGACCCATTTTGTCCATCATTCTTCGCATTTCGCGATTTCCACCTCTCATCATGATTGTACTTCCTCATTACGACTTTTTAAACTCTCTCTGACCTTGACAGCTACACCTCTATCGAAATCAGATATCATCTCGTATGACAAAACAGCCTTACCTACAGCTATTACTTGATTTTTAAATAAAACAGGAGTATCAGTAGATATACGCACTTTTTTACCACATTTTATAACATGTTTACAAAATACGGACCTTCCTTTATTTACAAAGGGATAGGCGTCCTGATTAATTTCAATACAATTTTCTCTAAAAGTTCTACTTTTCAATAAAATTTGAGCAAAATGAGGGGTAATTGCTAAACCACCATCAATTCTCAATGTACATAGCAATTTTCCTTTATGTGAAACAGTTCGTATTCTTCCAGTTTTTCTTGAGAAAGTCATGTCAAGATCTTTGGGCAAATATTTTGAGACATCATTTCCAAATAATGCATCAATTGAGTATTGAATCTTGAGATAATTATCCATACAAGAATAAGATCTCTTCTAAATATTAGTGCAATGTTAGACTATATTATAAAAATTAAACTATATAGATAGGTTTTTTCTCTTTAGATTGTGGAAGACCGGGAAGAAACAAGAAAAATACAATTCACAGGTAAATCATCATATATTGTTTCATTACCAAAACAGTGGATAATTGATTTGGGTTTAAAACAAGGAGATCAAATAAGAATGGTGCGAAAGGGATCTTCAACATTAGAGATTTATCCGCCAAAATTTGAATCTCGTATACCAAAAAAAGAAGATGCCATAATAGAAATTAATACAGATGACGAACCATCATCAATTGTTAGAAAGTTAATTTCATTGTATTTTTTAGGATTCAAAACAATAAACGTTAAACCAAAAAACGGTAGATTAAGTCCCAGTCAACGAAATACTGTAAAAGAAGCCGTAAAAAGAATGCTAATGGGATCTGAAATAATTTCTGATTCAAGTGGAGGAATCACAGTACAAGTACTTGTCAATTTATTAGAATTATCAGTGGATGGAGCTTTCAAAAGAATGATTCATTTAGCAAAATCAATGTCTAGTGATGCAATTTTAGCAGTAAAAGAGAACAATTTAGATCTAGCTCAAGAAGTGATCAATACAGATGACGAGGTAGATAGATTTGGATTTTATATTATTCGTCAGCTAAAAATAGCAATACAAAATGAACATATGCTAAAAGAAATGGGTTTTAGAAATGCAAGAAATTGTCTTGGGTATAGACTAGTTGTGAAAAATATTGAGAGAACAGGAGATCATGCTGCGTTTATTGCAAAAGATCTATTAGAATTCAAAAAAACGGTGAAAAAAGAGATTTTGGAGAAACTTCAAGAGATGAACAAGTTTTGTTTGTCAGTCTTAGATGATGCTTGTCTTGCATTATTCAAAGAAGATTATACACAGGCAGAAAAAATTATCAAAAAAACAGCTGAAATTACAAAATATGAAAAAAAAGTACGAGATGCTTCCAAATCATTAATAGACGATGAAGAAATTTATCGAATTCGAAGGATGACTGAAAACATCAGACGAATTTCAGAATACTCTAGCGATATAGCCGAAATTGTCTTGAATATAAATATTGAAAAAACTCTAAAGAAAACAGGATAAGTTGTTAATAGTAGATACAACTAAAATGACCAACAATGGATTCGGCAATTTTAATTACATATGACAAAGAAGACATGATAAATGAAGCAAAAGGATTGTGCAATGCTGCAGGTTATCAGATAGTTCATACAATTACACAAAATTTTCTAAAAAAACCAAAATATGGAATTAGTGGAGGAGTATTAGAAAAGATAGAAGAAATTTGTGAGAAACTTAGGCCAGATGTAATTGTGTTTGATGAGATCTTAAAACCTAGTCAGAATTATAATCTTGCATCAGTTTTACACAAAGAAATTTTGGATAGAGAAGCACTAATTCTGGAAATTTTTGAAAGCAGAGCTTCAAGTTCAGAATCTAAATTGCAAGTTAAATTAGCACAGCTAAGATACGAGATGGCCAGAGCAAAAGAAAAAGTTCGTCTTTCAAGCATGGGAGAACAACCAGGTTTTATGGGAATAGGAAAGTTTGAGGTGGATGTATACTATAACGATATCAAGCATAGAATGTACACAATAAGATCCAAGCTTGAGAAAGCAGGAAAACAAAGAGAACTTCACAGACAGGGAAGAAAAAGAATGGGATTCAAAACGATCTCATTAGCAGGTTATACTTCAGCTGGAAAAACAACATTATTCAACAAAATGACAGGAGAAACAAGAGATCAAAGTAAGAAGCTCTTCACTACATTATCTACTACCACACGAAGAATAACAATTAATCAAGAACCATTTTTAATTGCAGACACAGTTGGTTTTATTAGTAAATTACCAGCGTATATGATAGATGCATTCAAGTCAACATTGGAAGAATTAGGACACACAGATGTAATTATTGTTGTAATTGATATGAGTGATTCATTATTTGAACTAAAAAAGAAATTTGCAAGTTGTATGCATACGTTAAGTGAGTTAGGAGTCGAAAAAGACAGATTAGTTTATGCATTAAACAAGACAGATGTAATAAAAACAGAAGATATTAAACAAAAAATCAAAATATTGAATTTACTTGAAAATAAAAAAATAATTCCAGTTTCTGCAAAAACAGGAAAAAATCTGAACCAGCTTAAAGAGTTAATAAAAAATATTATTGAAAATCAAAGTTTATCAAAATTAAAAAAGGATATGTAGAAGGAGTTAAAATAGAATTTGGTAATTGAAGTAGTTAGAATTGGACAACGTCTTGTAAGAGATGATAGAGTAACAACTCATGTAGCTCTTGTGTCAAGAGCATTTGGGGCTGAAAAAATCCTTATGACAGAAGTTAATCCAGAAATCAAAGATACTTTAGATAAAATCAATGAGTGTTGGGGAGGAAATTTTACAATTGAATTTATTGATAAATGGAAAACAGTTGTAAAAAAGAAAAAGAATGAAAATTTTACAATCGTTCACCTGACAATGTATGGACAAAACATTAATGATATTCAGAATAAACTTCAAGAAGAAGAAAATATACTTGTGGTTGTAGGAGCTGAAAAAGTTCCACGTGAAATTTATGAGTTAGCAGATTTCAATGTAGGAGTAGGAAATCAACCTCATTCAGAAATTAGTGCATTAGCAATACTTTTAGATCGTATCCAAGAAGGCGAACAATTCAAAAAAGAATTCCAAGACGCAAAAAGAACAATTATTCCTACAAAAAAAGGTAAAAATGTACAGATAAAGGAAACAAGGGATTAATAGTAGAAAATTAGGAGAAATTAGAGTTGGTAGACAAATACGAGGATCCTTTTGTGAGAATTGCTTCTATGATAGGAGGAGATGAGTATCTCAAGGTTGCAAGATCCCTTTTAAAAGCTGAAGATGCTACCGATGAAGAAATTGCAAGTTCTACAGGTCTCAGAATTAACATGGTAAGAAAAGTACTATACGATTTGTTTGGAAAATCACTCATTACCGGAATTAGAGTAAAAGATGAAAGGAAAGGATGGTTTGTCTATAGATGGAGAACTAGAAGAGAAGAAGTTGAACATTTTATTGAAAATCAAAAAAAGAAAATTACAGAAAGACTACAACAAAGACTAGATTACGAAAATGCTTCAGATTTTTATCATTGCGGTAACGAAGATTGTCCAAGAGTAACATTTGAAGATGCACTTGAAGGAATGTTCAAATGTCCATCATGTGGAAACGTGTTAAATCTAAAAAAGAACGATAAATCTAAAAAAGCATATTCAAAGAAAATTGATGAAATTAAAAAAGATATGCAACAAATTTTCTGACAAATTTAGACACAAAGTGTATAAAGATATTTAAATTTTCCAAGTATCTTTGGAAAGTAAGTTACTAAAATAAATAGGAGAACTAGTTGGACAAAGCCTTGAATCAAATCACTACCATAAATCCTACAACTGAAGAAGAGTTATCAACATATTCCACAATGGATAAAAACCAAGTATTTGATATAGTACAAAAAGCAAAAAGATCATTTCCTGAATGGAAAAAAGATTATGAACAACGCAGAGGTTACATTTACAATTTAGTAGAATATCTCAAAAAGAACAAAGTCAATCTTGCAAAGGTTGCAACAGCTGAAATGGGTAAAACTCTAAAAGAATCAATTGGAGAAATCGAAAAATGTGCATGGGTACTAGAATTTTATGCAGATCATGGAGATAGTTTTCTTGCGGATGAAGTATTGAACACAGATGCAAGAAAAAGTTTTCTGACCTTTGAACCTTTAGGTGTAATTGGTTCTATCATGCCCTGGAATTTTCCGTATTGGCAAGCATTGAGATTTGCAGCTCCATGTTTAATGGCAGGAAATGTCATCGTAATGAAACCTGCTAGGATAACTATGCAATCAGGAATTGAAATTGAAAAAGCATTTACAGAATCAGGCATGCCTGATGGAATTTTTCAAACAGTGGTTGGAAGTGTAGATTCTGCCAATCACCTTGTCGATTCAGATGTTAATGCAGTTACATTTACTGGAAGCACAAATGCAGGAGCAAAAGTAGGCGAAAGAGCCGCTAAGAATTTGAAAAAATGTGTATTAGAATTAGGTGGTAGTGATCCTTTCATAGTATTAGATGATGCAATTATTGAAAAAGCCGCTGAAGGTGCAGTGAAAGGTAGATTCATCAATTGTGGTCAAAGCTGTGTTGCTTCAAAAAGATTTTTTGTTGGAAAGAATATTGCAGATGATTTTATTGAATTATTTATTAAGAAAACATCTCAACTCAAAGTTGGAGATCCAACATCTATGGAAACAGATATTGGTCCTCTAGCAAGTAAAGAAGGATTAAAAACTATTTCAGATATTATAGAAGATGCAAAAGGAAAAGGAGCTGAAATTCTTTTAGGAGGTTCACAAATAGAAAGAAAAGGATTCTTTTACAAACCAACAATTCTTACTAATGTAAAACCAGATATGAGAATTGTAAATGAGGAAACGTTTGGACCAGTGGCACCAATCACAATAGTAGAAAATGAAAGTGAAGCAATCAAGTTAGCAAATGACATTGAATTTGGTTTAGGTGCAAGTATTTGGACAAAAGATCTAGCAAAAGCAGATAAGATGTCTAGAAGAATTGAATCAGGGATTGTTAGTGTTAATAATGTAGTTCTTTCAGATCCTAGGATTCCATTTGGAGGAGTAAAACATAGTGGATTTGGAAGAGAATTATCCAGATATGGCATGCTAGAATTTGTAAACATAAAATCAGTTAGATTTTATGAAAATCTTGTACATAATCACTACGTTGAATAGATTTGATTCTTTATTGATGAAAATTTCAGTATTCCTTTAGTATTATTCTTGCCGGGCAAGATACTTGATGACAAAATTTGTTGAATGAATATCACTGAGATCTTGGGACACCCTGAACTTTGAAATATCCTTAAAGTTCACGATATTCCTCTAGGACGAGTTCTCGTCAAATTCTTCGTCATCCTCAAATTCATCGTCGCATTCTTCAAGTTCAATGTGTGTTGGGTTGCCATGGTCATCAAAATAAATCTCTGTGCATATATTGGTACTCAATGTAGAAGCCAAAGTTTCAGCTAATTCTTTGGGAAACGTTCCTATTCTGCTTGAATCCGAAGAATATCTATATTCAGTAATTTCATCGCCGCTATGATAGAAATCAATTTCGATATCACCATTAGCAAATTTTCGAACACCAACTACTTGTCCAAATAAACTAGGAATCAAT
>JBMYWJ010000029.1:0-7618 GCA_049607285.1 Candidatus Nitrosopumilus sp. | reverse complement strand
CTTTCTCTTTCATCTTTAATATTATCCATAACCCATGCATACTTGAAAGTATCACCTTTTCCAGTTTTTTCGGATTCGGTTGCATGTGATGCAATTGTTCTCTCATCTACAACACCTAGATCCATCAAGAAATGACCCATAGTTGTTGATTTTCCGTTATCAATATGACCTGTTACAATCATGTTCAAGTGGGGTTTATCTGCCATATCAAATGCGTATCTGAGGGCATTTATTACTGTTATGAATTTTTTAAAAAATTCATAGTTTTCTTCAATTAATTTTAGATCATAAAATTAGAAAAAAAGTACACATAAATCATAGATACAAAAATGGTCATTATGAAAATTACAGTTTCTGTTATCAAAGCCGATGTTGGCGGAATAGGAGGCCACACAAAACCAAGTGATGGACTAATCAAAGCAATTAGAGATACCGTCGAAAGATCAAAGGATCTACTCATTGATTATTACATAGGATACTGTGGGGATGATACCCATATTGTCATGTCACATACACATGGAGTAGACAATGAACAAATTCACAAGATGGCCTTTGATGCATTTATGGCAGGAACACAAGTCGCAAAAGAAGAAGGTCTGTATGGTGCAGGACAGGACTTGTTAAAAGACTCTTTTTCAGGAAACGTCAAAGGAATGGGTCCTGGAGTTGCAGAGATGGAATTTGAAGAAAGGCCAAATGAAGCATTTACAGTTTTTGCAGCAGACAAAACAGAACCAGGTGCATTTAACTATCCGATTTACAGAATGTTTGTAGATGCACTAAGTAACACAGGATTGATTGTAAACAAAAATCTCGCAGGTGGTGTAAAAATAAACATCATGGATGTTGAGGAAGGCAAGGTTGCAGAACTTGAATTATGGCAAGATAAACCAACAATTGAAGCAGCGTTGATGTATCCTGGAAGATATGTAGTGGACACAGTTACTACAAAAGATGGAGAACCAATACTTGCAGCATCAACTGACAGACTACATAACATTGCTGGAACATATGTTGGAAAAGATGATCCAATTTGTCTGGTTAGAACACAAAAATTGTTCCCAGCCACAGAAGAAGTAGGTAGTGTCTTTAACAATCCACACTACGTTGCAGGAAACACAAGAGGTAGTCACAACATGCCACTAATGCCAGTAAAGCTAAACTCTGCTGCGACAATTAACTTTTGCATTCCAATTGTAGAATCACTGGTGTTTAGTATGCATAATGGAAAATTCACAGGACCATTTGATGGATTCTCAACTCCTGACTGGGATTACATTCGAGAAATTGCAACAAAAAAGGCACTCGCAATAAGAAGTCAAGGATTTATTCATCCAGCTACACTTGTTCCATCAGAGTTAGAATATGCTGAAGGATACAGATCAAGAATGGATGTGCTAGAGGCCAAGATGAAACCAATTGAAGATAACAATTCATCCTCTTCTGCCAACAACAAGGACCAAAGAAGAGAAAACTACGAAGATCCAGATTAGACAAGGCGTGGCTGATAGATAGATGAGACAAGCGATAGGGTACAATCATAGGAAATAGTTAAAAGAAAAAAGAGCATATCCAAAGTAGGTTATGAATGCTTTTCAAAAGCTGTTTGATTGGAAAACGTATATTTTTACAGTATTAGCAGTAATCTCATTCTCTAGCTTTGTGTCCATCTTGTTTGGGCAAACAATACCAGGAATATTTATGACATTCTTCAAAGTAGCAGGAGAATATGTTGTTTTAGGAGCAGTTTTTATTTTTGCATTAGCTTGGTTGCTAAAAGCAAATCCCCACAATCGTCCAAAACAATATTCGGTAATAGTATTTGACGTATTTGGGAAAAAGAGTATAATTGACGGAATTAGAACTGAATTTAAAACACACGATGTTGCTTGGAGTTTCATGAAGCAATACAAAAAGACATATCCGCTATACAACTTTGCGTTAGTTTCAGATCTACCAAAATCAGACAGACCAACAATTTTTCGATACATCTAGATTCAAACTTTAATTCAGGGTTGTGTATACAAACACAATGGAGTTTTCTATTTTAGCTGATTCTTTTAACAAAATGGAATCAACACGAAAGAGATTAGAGTTGACACAGTACTTAGTAGAATTATTTAAAAAAACTCCTCACATAGTGATCTCAAAAATCGTATATCTTTTACAAGGAAAACTAAGACCAGATTTTGAGGGAATTGAGTTAGGAGTAGCAGAAAAACTTGCAATAAGATCAATTTCAAAATCATCAGGAATACAAATTAAAAAAATTGAAGAACAATACAGGAAAAATGGAGATTTGGGATATGCAGCAGCAATAATACTAGAACAAAAAACTCAAACAACATTTCTAGTTGAAGATATCACAGTAGAACGAGTATATACTACATTGTTCAAAATAGCCAAGCTGGAAGGATCTCGCTCACAAGATATGAAAATGAAATACATTTCCAGTTTACTTAATGATGCAACACCATTAGAGGCAAGATATATTTTGAAAATCCTGCTTGGAACTCTGAGATTAGGGATTGCAGAAAATACAGTAATGGATGCATTATCAATAGCATTTTCTGGAAGCAAAGATAACAGAAGAATTTTAGAATACGCATACAACGTATCAAGTGATTTGGGAAAAGTTGCACAATCCATTGCAGTTAAAGGTCTTGACGGAGCTAAAAATTTTGAAATCATATTATTTAATCCGATCAGACCAATGCTGGCAGATAGAGTGAAAAGCGAAGAAGAAGCAATTGAGAGAATTGGAGATAGGTTTGCAGCAGAGTACAAGTTAGATGGAGAAAGAGTACAAATTCACATCGAAGGAGAAAAAGTAGTACTATTTTCAAGAAGTTTGGAAAATATTTCAAGTTATTATCCAGACATCATAGAAAAAATTCCTAAAACAATTCAAGCAGAAAATGCAATATTAGAAGCAGAAGCAGTTGCAATTAATGAAAGCAATGGGCAGTTTTTACCGTTCCAAGAATTAATGCATAGAAGAAGAAAGTACAAAATCGAAAAAGCAGTTACACAATATCCAATCACAGTTAATTTTTTTGATATTCTGTATTGTAATGGAAAAGGATGTTTGGATCTTGAGTATAAAGATAGAAGGCAGAAATTAGAAAAAATTGTAAAGGAAAACAATTATGCAAAACACATTCCAATGACAATAGTCAAAAGTAAAAATGAAATTGAGGAATTTTTTGAAAATAGTATCAATGCAGGTAGTGAGGGATTAATGTTAAAAATTTTAGATAAACCATATCAAGCAGGGTCAAGAGGAAGTCACTGGTTAAAACTAAAACGGGAATATCAAAATGAATTAGGAGATAGTTTAGATCTTGTGGTCATAGGAGGGTTTTTCGGAAAAGGACGTAGAACAGGGAATTATGGGACGTTGTTACTGGCAACATATGATGAAGATGAAGATACATTCACAAGTATTTGTAAAGTAGGTACAGGTTTTTCAGATGAAGATTTAGACCAGTTGTATCAAATTTTGCATCCAAAGGTGACAATCAAAAGAAATCCACGAATAGACAGTGAAATGAAAGCAGATGTATGGTTTGAGCCAGAATTAGTAATTGAAGTAGTGGCATCTGAAATTACTCTAAGTCCAATTCATAAAGCTGCAAAAGACAAGATACGAAAAGAATCAGGTCTTGCCCTGAGATTCCCCAAATTTACTGGGAAGATTAGAGTGGAAAAAGCATCAGAAGATGCATCTACAAATGAGGAAATCATCGCATTGTACAAAGGACAGAAAAAAATAGCGCATGATAAAAATTTGATATAATCGCGCCCAAAAAATACAAAAAATCATAGAGGATTTAAATTACCTGAAAAAATTTTACTATCTGTTATGTATAGTGGAGAGCTTGAAGTTCAAGCAAAAAGAAAGGCCATAGCAGTTTTACAAGACGAGATCAATAGAATTTTAAACGCCGCAAGAGAGCTTGCAACACTACCTGATCTTATGATGAAAAAAGATAAGACAGGAATCAAAAATACTATTGAGCAGATTTCGACGATTGAAGAAGAAGTAGAGAATCTTAGAAGAAAGATCACACGTGAAGTAGCAGATGTGGGCGGTTTAATCATGAATAGAGAAAACCTTCTCAATACAGCATACACAATGGATGAAATTGCAGGATATATTACAGGCATTTCATTCAAACTCTCAAATGTCAAAGTAACAACATTGAAGAGTGCAAAGTTGGATAAAGACATTACAAAGTTGATAGAACTTGTTGTAGATGAAGTTTACAAACTAAATGAGATTATTCGAAGTCTCAACACAAACACTGCAAATGCAATTGAGTTAGCTCAAGAAACACAAACAATAGAAAGAGAAATAGACATAAAGTATAGACAAGCAACACTCAAACTTCTAACTGAAGTTACAAATACAAAAGAACTAATGCTAATAAAAGATGTAATTGAAGGAATAGAAGAAATGGCAGACAAATGCCAAAGAGTGTCAGACTCGTTCATATTACTAGCATTGAGCCTCTAAACAAGACAGATCAATTACATTTTTACTTTATTTTTAATTTTTTATGAGAGTTATAGTTAGATAGAGAATTCATATACACTTGATAAGTTATAAAAATTGTGAAAAGTGAATTAATTGAGAATCGAATTATTGTTTGGAACATTGAAGATTCACGAAAGCTTTTCAGTAGTGGGTATTATGGGAAACCAATAGGCATTCCAAAACCAAAGCCTGAAGAAATTGATGTCCCATTAATTTTGGATCTAATTGAGGGTCTATACCTTCTACAAAATAAAAAAATCACAATTAGTAGATCAAAACAAAAAATAACCATAGAGCAAATGATTGAAATTTGCAAAAAAGAATATTACAACTTTGATAAAAAATATCTAGTATACAGAAATTTTAGAGATAAAGGATACATCATTAATCCTGGAATAAAATTTGGTTGTGACTTTGCAGTGTATGAAAAAGGACCAGGAATTGATCATGCTCCTTACTTAATTCAGGTGTACAGTAGAAGTGAACAGATCACGTCAACAGGAATTGTTCTTGCTGGGAGACTTGCAACCACTGTAAGAAAACAATTCATTTTAGCAATTCCAAAAGGTAAAGAGCAAATAGATTTTCTTGCTTTAGATTGGTGGAAGGCTTAGACAGCTTTTATGTGACCTGCGATCCTGTTATAAATCTCAAAAAGATCTTTGGTAATACCAAAAGCAAGATGGTTATCCCATTTGCTGCGAATTCTTATTGCTCCATCTGTAGGTTCAACATAGATTGTGGCATCTTTTACTGATTGTTTTGCAATCATTTCATTTAGTTCATTGTCTTCATTAAGTCTTGAAGCCAAGCTGCCCGGTCCATTCCACTCAACTTGAGATACAGTCTTTGAAGCAAAATGTCCTTTGGTGACAAGTGTTGTTTTTGCGAGATAATTACCAACGTCAGTATTGATATCCTTTCTTACAATAAAATGTGCTTGAAATCGGTCTAGTGCACCCCAAGGCATTGGATTTGGATCCTGCATCATTTACCCCTTTTGGATAATTTGTATTACATCGATATTAGAGTTTTCAACGTCAAGACATCCTCTATTAGTTATCATTCTAGCGGTGTGAGTAAAATATCGACTATAGTAATCTCCTTTTTCAACATCATCAGTTCCAATTTCTTTTGGTTTGGAATCAATCCCGATCTCCTTTAACATGTCACTGAATTTCTCAGGCCAAGTCTGATAGGCAAATGTATCAGATTCGGTATCATGCATAAAAAATCACTAATCAATCCCACAAATAAAGATATCAAGGGAAAACTTCAAGAGATCAATTCAATTAAATATTACAAAAGACTCGACAGTTTGTCTATAATGAAATTCCAAGATAAAATTGCTCTAATTACAGGTAGTGGGACTGGAATTGGTCAAGCCATAGCCAAAAAATTTGTAGAAAATGGAGCAAGCGTCATAATCCTTGGAAGAAGAAGAGAACCTTTAGAGCAAACATCAAAAATGCTAGAGGAAATAATTTCACAAAAAAATAGTGGTGCGACTGTAAGAATTTTTTCAGGCGTAGATGTGAGTGACGAAAATGCTATGAATGACATGTTTGATTCACTCAAAAATGACAATGTTACTGTAGATTTTATAATTAACAATGCAGGAGTTTCAGGCCCTGTTACATGTTTTGCAAACGCATCCTTGGAAGATTTCAAAAGTACTGTTGGAATTCATCTTACCGGAACTTTCTGGGGATCAGTACAAGCACTCAAAGTAATGAAAGAAGGAGGAACAATAATTACAATTTCAACATTCTTTACAGAAGAACGCCCATTAGAGCAGAGACCGTATAGGTTTAGAAGTCCTTATACTGCATCTCAGGGTGCAAAAAATAGACTTGCAGAAGCAATGTCTTGGGAATTAACAGATAAAGGAATTATATCCATTGCAACAAATCCGGGTCCAGTGCATTCAGATAGAATTTACAAAACAGTATATCCCAAAGCAGCAGCAGAATTTATGAGAGTGAGTGGATTTGAAGATCTGAGTCCTATAGAAGTAGATGCTGCAAATAAAGAATTACTTCCATTATTAGGAGAAGATGAAAATATTATCAAAGACGGAATTGCAAAAGCAGCTGAAAAATTAACAAATGGGAAAGAGACATCCAAGGTAAATGAAACATTTACAAATTTACTAAACAAAATTCAAACAATTGCAGAAAAAGTTCAAAACAATACCTCACATATGATTGCAAATCAAGAATTCCTTGCACAAGGACAAGTTGCAGAGTCAGTTCTAAACTTGTGTGATGAACAAATAGCAGAAATTCTAAATGGAAAAGTAATTCCAGGAGACAGAGTATTTTATCCTGTTAAACCACATGTAGGAACTACCACTCCAGGGGTTCATCAACCAGACTTTGCTGGTAAAGCTGTTGTGTTTACCATTGATGCAACTGACCAAACAGATGCAGAAAGAGTGGAATTTTTGGCACAGCATGTTGAGAAAAATGGAGGAAAAGTTGCTTGTTTTATTTCACAGTCTACTCCAAAAGAACTTCAAGAATACATCAGTGGTAAATTCCATTCCCATATTATAGATATCAAAAATCCAGAAGAAGTAGAAAGATGGTTAAATACAGCAAAAACAAACATTGGAGATATCTTAGGAGTTATTCACATAACTGGGAAATTACCAGCATTATCAAAACTAACTGAATTAACTAGATCAGCATGGGAAGAACTCACTGAAAAATTCATCTCAACTCCAGCAACAGTAGCACAAAGAACACTGGAGCAATTTGTACCTGGAGGTAGTAAAGATCCTCGTCTCTACAAAGATGCAAAAGGGGCAATTATGATTGTGGGGCCAGATTTGCCAATAGGAAGAAAGGTTACAGGCACTCAAAGAGCTCAGATTGAAGTTTTTAGAGGAGCGTTAAGACCGTTCACCACTACAGTCAATCAAGAGCTAAGTGATGTTCTTAAATCAAAAATCAGAGTGTTTACTGTGTTTCCAGGTTCAGTTACAGGTACAGAACCAGACAATCAAAAAATAGCTGAGGCATTTAATTTCCTTGTTTCAGATAATGCTGCTTCATCATCTGAAGTAACATTTTG
>JBMYWJ010000028.1:0-7647 GCA_049607285.1 Candidatus Nitrosopumilus sp. | reverse complement strand
GCATCTTTAGTAGAAATTTTTACATCTTTTAATGATTTAATTGCATTTGCAACTGAACCACCAGTAGTTGCAACATCGTCTATCATTACCACTTTCATTCCATCATAAATCTTTCCTTCAACTGATTTTGAGGTACCATAGTCTTTTGGTTTACTTCTGACATAGATTAGTGGTTTGACTGTCTCTATTGCTAGTGCTGATGCAATCACTAATCCTCCTGTTGGGACTGATACAAGCGAGTCAAATTCATCTAGTCCAATTTTTTCTATGATCTTATTTTCAAGATATTTTATCATTTTTCTGAATTCATGTGGATAACTTGGTATTAATCTCAAATCTACATAGTACAGACTCTTTTTTCCACTTGCAAGTGTAAAATCTCCAAATTTTATGATTCCCTTTTCGTACAAAAAGGTTGCAAATTCTTTTACAAATTCCATATCAAAATTAACTACACTGGATTTATTTTGGTTTGTATTGTGTGTAAATTATGCCTGAAATCTGGTTAAATTATGGTATCACAGATGTTGTTTTGGATATAAGAGCCGAAAATTTAGAACAAAAAATTGATTCTGACGGTAAAACCTTGGATGATTCATCAATAAACGAAAAACTCGACACTCTTGATTTGTCAAAACCCCTTGAACTTGTAGTTTTACATAACTCAAAATCTGTTCAAAAAATTATTTCATCTATTTTTTCTTTATGTGAACAAAAATCAAAACCCTTTCCAAAAATTTTTACTGACAAAAAGATCCTAAATTTAGTTAAGGCAGGATTACCTGAAGGAAGTTCAATCAATGAATTTGATAATAATAATATCTCAAATTCCAACCTTGTGTTCATAGCTGAAATGGAGTTTGATGGGTTATTTGGCTATGAAACAATTTCCACTCGGCTTACCAAAAAATTTGGACAAGAATCAATGCTTACAGCATATGCTAAAAGACCGGGAAATCTTCCTGTTCCTGGACAATTCTCTGAAAGTTTGAGTGAGGCAAAAAATTTTATTAATAATTTTGAAATTCAGGGAATTGAAATAATTGCAAATTCTCAAGGTATAATTGACTTTTCTGTAGGTCATCCATCCAAAACTCTTTCTATTTCAAAAAATTTGGAATCATATTCAATCAGAGATATTGATCAACAAAAAACAATGATAATTAGTACCGGTAAAGATGCAAGTAATACTAACCTTGGAAAGTCACTTTCTTCACTTTGGAATTGCTCAAATGCAATTAAAAAGGATGGCCTTGGTATTTTAGTTGCCGAATGCAAAAACGGATTGGGCTCTGATGCAATTCAACAATATATTGAAGATAGATTAACTTTAGAACAACTCCGAAACCCAACAAAATACATTAGTGGGATGGAAGATTTGTTGTTTCTTTCAGAGATACAAAAGAGTTTTCAGATTGGTTTGGTTTCAATTCTTCCTGAATTTTATGTAAAGAAACTTAACATTGTTTCCATGCCTGGAATAAAATACTCTATGGATTATATTCTTAAAACACAAGGTATAAGGCAAAAAGTTACAGTAGTTACAGATGCGGCTAGACTTTTGTTAAGGTAAAATCCCTGGCAAGAAATTTTGCGGTAATGGTGCACACAAAATTGCTAATCCAATAATTCCAACATATGCAAATTTTCTGTTTCTTGAAAGTGGTGAAACATCATCCAATAATGTCGCACTCGGGTTTCTTGAACTTAGTATAAGAATTAATATTGCCATTGGCCAAAAATTTAACATAACAAGAATTATCATGCTTCCAAAAGTTGTATATCTGTGTAGTTTCGGTCCTAGTAGTGTACGTGCCATGTGACCTCCATCTAATTGCCATGCTGGAAGCAAATTCAAAAATGTAATTAAAAATCCTATCCACGATGCCCATAATATTGGTGTATAAACAAAAAACTGTTCATCTTTATCAAATACAACTAATGCACCTTTGAATAACAATGAGTTACCATAGGGCAATCCTATGAAATCTCCACCCTCTTCTACATATTGGTTAATTGTATGTGTATCTATAACTGGCATTGTATATGCACCATACAATGAAACAATTATTGCAACTATCAATCCCGCAATTGGTCCAGCAATAGCAACATCAAATAATATCTTACGATTAATTGTTAATCCTCTTGATTGTATAAATGCCCCAAATGTTGGAGTCATAGTCAATATCGGAATTCCAGGAAGACTTGGAATACCTGGAATAAAAAATGGCCAAGTTGTTTTCAATCTATGATGTCTAGCTGCAACCATGTGTCCAATTTCATGTACCCCTAAAATCCCTAAAAGAGATAATGTGTAAATGATAGCCATTTCAAATGGATCCCCAATGTCTACTAAAATATTTAGTTCTATAGTTCTATAATATCCATCAATCATCACAAATGAAATGACAATTGCAAACAAAATTCTAGGTGTCCATACTGAATTCATCCATTTCTTCTGTTTCTGTGGAGAAAATTTTTGAATGATTACATATTTTGCACCATCTATTTTTTCTAATTTACAACTATGTCTCAGATCTTGCAGTTTTCTTGCTAAATCTTCAAACTTTGATGTGAATGCAAGATCTTCAATTCTAAATTCTAGTGAAAATTCTGTTTTTGTAAAATCACTTACTTCAAATATTGAATTTACTAAATGAATAATCTCCTCTTGGGAAGGCTCTTCCATCTGCTTGTGCTCTAATTCTTTCTATTAATGATCTTTTGGTTTAAAATTAAATATTGATACATATATTGATATAATATGCAAGTTATCCTCAGAGAATTAGGTGACTGTAATATCCGTAGAGCAGAACCAAGTGATCTGATTCCCGTGATGGAAATTAACTTGAAAACTCTTCCTGAACACTATTCTGATTATTTTTACGAAAGTTTACTTGCAGAACTTCCTGAGGCATTTATCGTAGCAGAAATTGGAGAGAATCGAGTTGGTTATATTATGTGCAAAACTGAATATGGCTTTTCTAATTTTAAGAAATTAGGATTTGTAAAAAAAGGTCATGTAGTTTCAATAGCTGTTCTTGATAATTATAGAAAAAAAGGTATTGGAAGAGCGCTTGTTGAAGAGTCAGTAAAAGGGGTAAAATCAAGAAAATGTGATGAATTCTATCTAGAAGTACGGTGTAGTAATAATGATGCAGTTCAGTTATATGAAAAACTTGGATTTGTAATAAGGCAACAACTTAATGCATATTATCGAGATGGTGAAGATGCATATCTGATGGCAATTGAATTAGATTAGTTCAAACCAATAAATAACTCACAAAAAAAATTCCCGCCATGGATAAACGTAAAGGAATGGGAATTATTATTTTTGTTCTTTGCATTGGTGGATTTTTTTTATATGCATACTTGTTAATGTTGTCTGAATGGAGTCCTATAGTTTTACAATTGTCTGTACTTATGATTGCTGGAGGAATACTTGGAGTAATTGCTTGGATTGGCTATGTTATGGCTACCACAAAACCTTCACCTGCCTCAATTACATCTGATGATTAATCTATTTTGAAATTTTTACATCTACTACTGTTTGATAGTATCTAGGACCAACTGGCCTAACAATTTTAGAATCTAGAATATCACACCGTACTGGTGATATTTTAATAAAATGTTCTTCTGAAAGCTTTGCTGCATTTGATTTTTTATCTGCGTGAATGTGTGAATAATAATGAATTATGCCATTATTTTTTGTAGTATTAATAGCAGACTCTAAAAACTCATCAGATCTTTCAGGCAACAACATCAATGTTCTATCTGATTTATCCATTAGCTGTTCTGAAATAATTTCTGACGTATCTCCATTTATTGATATTATTTTTCCTGCCAATTTATTTAGTTCAATGTTTTTTTCACATAGTTTTGATGCTGTTGGATTAATATCTAGACTATAAACAGTACATTTTTTCTTTTTTGCAGCCATTATCGAAAACATTCCAATTCCTGCAAACATATTTGTCATTATTTCTCCATCTTGAATTAAATTTGCAATTCTTTCTCTTTCAGTTGAAAGTCTAGGTGAAAAAAATGCATTTTCAACGTCTACAATAAATTTACAACCAAACTCTTTGTATTCTGTTTTGGTGTCATCTTTTCCTGCTATAATCTCTAAATTTCTTGTACGAAAATTCCCTTCTACAGCTGAAGTTTGATAAAAAACACTTCGTGCAATTTTTACCTCCTTTAGTAATGTTTCTCCAATAATTTTTTTCTTTGATAGTAAAGAATCTGGAATCCTTACTATGAGTATATCTCCAATTTGATCAAAAGCTGAGATTAATTCATCACTTTCTTTTGATGTAAGCACATTTTCTAGTGACTTTTTTAACATTCGTGTCAATTCTTGTAATAAAAATTTCCAGATTCTTTTTGATCTTTATCTAATCTACTTTCTAGTTTATTCACTCTGGGTCTTAGACTCCTTTCATCTCTCCTAAATGAAATATCTAGTGATTTTAGGAATCTATTCATGGCATCTGTTTTAGGCATTGGTGATGTAGCTTTACCTACTATTCCTGATTCCCCTTCAAAAATTACCATTGTATCTGAAATCAAATCCATTAACTGTAAATCATGATCAATTACAATTGCTGATTTTCCAAAAGAGCGGACAAATTTTTGTAAAAATTTTGCAATAGCAATTCTATCTTCTACATCCAAAAATGCAGAGGGTTCATCTAGAGCATAAAGATCTACTTTTTGTAGTAAGCATGATGCAACTGCAACTTTTTGCAATTCCCCTCCAGATAGATTCTTAACTGATTTATTGTAGAGTTTTTTAATTTTTAGTGGATCTAGTATTTGCTCCTCTTCAATGCTTCCTTCAACAGGACTATCGTTTGCTTTATCTAAAACTGCTATAACTTCTACATCAATATCATTCTGCAAATATTGTGGTTTGTAAGCTATCTTGATTTTCTTACTAATACTGCCTACATTTGGATTTTCAACTCCTGCAATCATCTTCATCATAGTTGTTTTTCCAAGTGCATTTGCTCCCATTATTCCTAAAATCTCTCCTTTTCTTACTCTACCCGATTCAATTTCTACTGAAAATGAATCATAATTCTTTTCAAGTTTTGGATATGCCACAATTTCACTCCCCTCTTGAAATTGATCAGTAGATGAAGATGATACATCAAATGAAAATTTCTTGTCTCTAAACCTAACATTTTCATTTGGCAAATATCCTTCAAGAAAAACATTGATTCCTACTTTGGTCGATAAAACATTTGAAACAATTCCATATGCTGCTGGTTCTCCATACAATACTTCAATATAGTCACTTAGAAAATCTAATAAAGTTAAATCATGCTCTACTACCATTACACTTTTCCCAATCTTTGCTAAACTTTGAATTACACGAGCAACCCCTGTTCTTTGAAAAACATCATTGTATGATGATGGTTCATCAAAAAAATAAAATTCTGCATCTTTTGCTGCTGCTGCTGCTACTGCTATTCTTTGTAGTTCTCCTCCACTAAGTTCTTTTAGATTTTGTTCCATAGAATTTTTTAGTCCTAATTCTTTGATTAATTCTCTCGATACTCCTCTTTCATCATATTTGTCAACAAGTTCTCCCCCTGTTCCATCAAATGCTTGTGCAATATGATGAACCTGTTGTGGTTTTATTGCTGCACGAATTTGCTTTTGTTGGATTTTTTCAAAATGTTGTTTTAGTTCTGTTCCACTATAATATTTTAATATCTCATCCCATCCTGGTGGATTTTCGTATTTTCCAAGATTTGGTTTTAGATTTCCTGATAATATGTTAACTACTGTACTTTTACCCATCCCATTTCTTCCCAGCAGTCCAACAACTTCTCCTTTTTTTGGAGTAGGCAATCTGTACAATCGAAAGGAATTTGGACCGTATTGATGGATTTTGTCTGTAGCTAGTTCACTTGCTAGATTTACAATGGTTATTGCATCAAATGGGCATACCTTAACACATATGCCACATCCATTACAAATATCTTCATCAATTTGAGCTTTTTTTGATTCCTCATTTAGTACAATGCAATCTGCACCTGATTTGTTAACCGGGCAATATTTTATACACTCTAATCCACACTTTTTTGGTTGACATAATTCTTGATCTAAAACAGCTACTCTGTGAGTCATGTCCTAATTCGTTATTTTCTTTGCTTTATACTTATTTTGAGCATACATAAGGCGGCGTTACGTTAATAGATGAGAATTTGTGAGTATGTCCAAGCCGGCCATAGCGTTAGGGTGCGACCCAATCCCTTTCCGAACTTGGAAGTCAAACCTGACGTCGCTGTTGTGCTACTAAGATGCGAGAGCCCTTGGGAAGCAACAGTGCTGGCATTTCATAATTTACAATTAATCTTTTAATATTAATTCAATTGTATCGATTATGACTTTAATGAAGAATTGTACCGTATGTGGCGAATCTTTTTCTGATGATATTCGATTTCTAAATCATATGATGGAAAAGCATGGTTTTAGAAATCCCAATATTGGCAAACCTGATAGAAATAGCAGAGGTTACTAATTCTATAAATTTTGCAAATAATCTAGAATTAATCTTACACCAAAACCTGTAGCTCCATTTGGGTTGTATGATTTTTCTTTTGTAGCTAGTTGTGTCCAAGCAACTCCTGCAATATCAATATGAACCCATGGCGTATTTTCAATTGCATTTTTTAAAAATGCTGCAGCTGTAATGGTTCCAGCAGCTCGTCCTATTCCGATATTTTTCATATCTGCGACATCAGATTTTATCATATCCATATAGTCTTGAGTTAATGGAAGTTCCCATATTTCTTCCATAGTGTTTTTTGAAGATTTATCAATTCTATTTGCAAGTTTTTCATTATTTGATACCATACCTGCTACATTGGTACCTAATGCTACTATACATGCACCAGTTAGAGTTGCAAAATCAATTATTGCTTTTGGAGAATAGTGTTTTTCTCCATACGTTAACGCATCTGCCAAAATTAATCTACCTTCTGCATCTGTGTTTAGGATTTCTGCCGTTTTTCCACTGTACAATTCTATAATGTCCCCTGGTCTATATGATTCTCCACCTGGCATATTTTCGACCGATGGAATAATTCCAACTACGTTGATTGGAAGTTTTAATTCTGAAACTGCTTTCATTATTCCAAGAACCGTACATCCACCACACTTGTCAAATTTCATCTCATCCATCTTATCTCCTGGCTTTAATGAAATTCCTCCAGTGTCAAATGTTACTGCTTTACCAACTAACACTACCGGTTTTTCATTTTTTTTACCATGGTAATATTCTAAAATAATTAGTTTAGGTTCATTTTTACTTCCTTGTCCTACTGCTATAATTCCACCAAAGCCTTTCTTTTTTAATTCAGATTTTGAAATTATATTGCATTTAATTATATTTTTTTTTGAAATTTCTTTTGCAAAATTTGCTAGTGTACTTGGTACACATTGATTTGGAGGTAAATTTGCAATACTCTTTGTAAATATTGCACCATCTGCTACAATTTCTGCAGTTTTTGCTACTTGTGAAATTTTATTAGATTTTGAAACAATAATTGTCAGATCTGGAGATTTATCAATTTTTTCTGTTTTAAATTTATCAAATTTGTAAAGGGCCATCTTTGAACCTTCTATAATCTG
>JBMYWJ010000027.1:0-7693 GCA_049607285.1 Candidatus Nitrosopumilus sp. | reverse complement strand
TGTAAGATTGAGCATTTTTCAACTAGTGGAAGTATATGTGCATAATCAAATGAGAATGACGCATCTTCTAGAAATATTGATCCCGTCTGTGGAGTTTTATCATAAAATACTATGTCTTGTAATTCTTTAATTTGTGCAACATATTTTGCATGGCCTATTGCCATGATTTTTTCTTGAGGGAAGTCTTCTTTGATCTGTTTGTATTTTTCAATGTCTTCATCATTGTCAATTACCTCAATCAAACCTTTGTTTGTTTTAAAATCCACTTTTACCTCATTTCCATTTTTTAATACAATCTTGTGATTGTATTGGTATTTTTCTTCAAGAAAATTAAGCATTTGTGCTACAGTTAGTTCCGTTCTTGTTCTAAGTAAATTCCCGACCTTGTCAATATATCTAAAATCTGAATCTAGAATTGTGGGACTTGATGTCATGTGAAGTCATCTGACTTTGGATATAATATAAATTCTGTAATGATTGTGCCTGAAAATTCTGTCTTGTAGATCTATTGGAAAGAATTCAGAATTTTAGCCAATTGGATGTCATTTTTTGTAATGCCTCCTGCATCGTGAGTCGTCAATTCTATCGTGATTTTATTGTAGACGTTAAACCATTCTGGATGGTGATTCATTTTTTCAATTTCCATTGCAGCTCTGGTCATAAAACCAAAGGCCTGATTAAAACTCTCAAACTCAAACTCTTTGTGAAGTTTCTCATTAACAACGCTCCAACCTGATATATTCTTTAATTCATCATCAATCTCTTTTTCTGATAATCTCATTTTTGTGTCATTTAGTATAAAATTAAATTAATAGTTAAACCGTTTGATTCATTACCGTTTCTATGAGATATAGTGCGATGATAATAAATGACCAGATTAAATGAAGAATTACTTGATAATATAAAAAATTCAATTTCTGAAACTATCAAAAAAAAGAAGATTGCTGTTGCTTTTTCTGGTGGTGTAGATAGTACACTAATATCAAAAATATGCTCAGATATGGATTATGATGTTACTTTACTGACAATTGGTTTTCCTGAATCTCATGATATATTATTTTCAAAACAAGTTAATGAGCATCTAAATTATTCTCATCATATTTTAGAAATTGATTCAGAAACATTTCCTAATGTTTCATCAAAAATTCACAACATCATTAACACAGAGAATTTGTCGTGGAATGAAAATTGTATTGCATTTTATTATATCTCCAAGCTAGCAAAAAGCCTAGAACTTGATACTGTGGTTACTGCAAACGGAATAGATGAGCTATTCTGTGGTTATAACGCATATAGAGAGGCTTTTTCTGGAGGCGAATCTAAAATTAATGAACTTATGATATCTAAATTAGATAACGAATTAAAAATGATGAAGGCTGTTAATCTAATTGCCTCTGAGTTTGGAGTAAAAATTCTTCAGCCTTTACTTTCTACCCGATTTATTGATTATGCTAAAACCGTTCCTTTATCTGAGAAAATTTTTGATTCTGATGATTTGTATCGCAAACATGCTATACGAAAACTAGCCCGCGAAATTACTGTTCCAGAAATATCCTATTCAAAAAGAAAAAAGGCATTACAATATGGCTCAAAAATTCATAAAGCTTTACTAAAAACTAGATAAATTTTTTCACAGTTTTCTGAACAGTTTTTTTAACATTATTGATAATTCTAGGTGATGCACCAAGATGTTTTTCGGGTGAAAATATTGAATCAATTTCTTTGTCAGTCAACTTTGAAGAAAATGCTTTGTCATTTTTGATAGCATCTATGTATTGAATTTCTTTGTCTTTTGCCTCAAATGCAACTCTTTGCACGTCTCTATATGCAATAAATCTTGGTACGCCTTTTTTGATTAATGCCTCCAACACAAACTCTGCAAAGATTTGTCCTTTTGTAATGTAGAGATTTTCTACAACTCTTTTTTCATTAACCATTAGATTGGAAATAATTTTAGTCATAGTTTCTAACATTTCATCAACTAGAATGGATACTGTTGGAATTACAAATCTCTCATTGGCTGAGTTAGAAAGATCTCGTTCATGCCATAATGGAATATTTTCAAAGGATAATCCAACTTGACTCCTAACCAATTTGGATAATGATGACACTCGTTCGCTCTTAATTGGATTTCTTTTAACTGGAACTGCACTACTTCCCATTTGACCTTTCTTGAATTGTTCTGCAACTTCTCCAATCTCTGTTCTCTGTAAATTTCTTATTTCCACTGCAACTTTTTCTAAAGTTGCACCAATCAATGCTAATTCAAATACGTATTCTGCATATCTCTCTCTTGGCACAACTTGAGTCGTCACTTCTGCTGGATAAAGTCTAAGGCGTTTTGCGACTCTTTTTTGAACTTCAAGTGACTTTGCACCCATTAGCGAGCCTGTTCCTACAACTCCAAGTGTCTTACAAATCAGAATTCTTTTCTTAACCTCTTCTATCCGTTCTATATGTTTTGCCATTTCTGCAGCCCAATTTGCAAATTTGAGACCAAATGAAATGATACTTGCATGTTGACCATGTGTTCGTCCCACAGCTGGAATTTTTCCATATGTTATTGCTTTTTTTGCAAGTATTGATGCCATCTTTGCAACCTTTGGTTCAATAATTTGTAATGCATCTCGCATTTGCATTGAATTACTCGTATCTACTAAATCATTACTTGTAAGGCCATAATGTATCCAAGGTCTAACATCCTTAGTACATTTTTCACTTAAAGACTCCACAAGAGCCGCAGTATCATGGTCACTTTTTGCCTCTAATTGCTTAATTCTTTTTGCAGTTATTTTTCCAGATAATGCTGCTTTGAAAATTTTCTTACCTGCTTCTTTTGGAATTATTTTAATTTCACTTTGAGAAATTGCAGCAGCTCCTTCAATTTCTAATTGATAATTTACTTTTTTTTGTTCACTAAAAATCTCCATCATCTCCTTTGTACCATAACGACCATTATCAATAGGTAAAATTGCCAATTCTTACCCTTCTAACACATCGAAAATAAATCTACTTATGTATTTGGAATAATTACTTGAACAAACACAAGAATCCTTTGTTATCTGGTTCTATTCAGAATATGACAGATCTATAGTGGATAAAGAATATCTGCAATTCTGGAATAAATATCCCAAACTTGTAAGATCTCTGCATGAAAAATATGATATTTTCTATTTTCAAAAATAATTTAGATCTTTTAATATAATTTATACACCATCTGAGAATTTTTTTAAAAATTTCTAAAATGAAAAATAAAAATAATGTCTAGTAACGAGATTTTTTTACCGTTGCAACTTTCTTCTGTGATCTAGGGGTCTTTGTTTTTGCTTTTTCTTTGTTAACTTTTCCTTCTTTCTTGGTAATTTTTCCACTTCTACGAGCAGCTCTGGAAACATCTGCTCTCAGTTTTTGTTGTTTTTTCTGTTCTTTAGATTCCTCCTCAGTTAACTTTCTTCTTACCATGTATGTATGATTTATTTTATAATAGATAAATTAGATCACTGGTTTCAAATATCAAAATAATAATTAAAGATCTTTCTCTTTTTTGCTTTTAAATAAATTATAGTTCATTTAAAATTAATTTAACAATTCTTCTGATGGTTTAAATTGGATTGAAAGGAAATTGTACCGATATTAATGTCAAATGTAGTTCCTAAAAAAATTGGAGAAAATCAATATCAAATTGATGCTGATTCAAATCTTGGTATGAAAGTGCCAGTTAGGATATTTGCTGACGAGTCATTACTTCAGAAAATGTTAACTGATCGAACAATAGCGCAGGCACAAAATGTATCATCTATTCCTGGTATTGTAGGACAGAGTATTGTTTTACCTGATGGTCATGAAGGTTATGGTTTTCCTGTAGGAGGTGTAGCTGCTATGGATGCTGAAGAAGGTATGATAAGTCCTGGTGGAGTTGGTTATGATATTAATTGTGGAGTGAGATTACTCCGTTCAAATTTATCTGAACAAACAGTTCGCTCAAAACTCAAAGATCTTGTTACTGATCTCTTTAGTTCTATTCCTTCTGGTGTTGGCTCAAAAGGTGCTGTCAAACTTAATCATTCGGAACTTGATGAGGTTTTGGTAAAAGGAGTTAACTGGGCAATAGACAATGGTTATGGTTCATCAGATGACTCTGATGTATGTGAAGAAAATGGGCAAATCTCAAATGCTGATCCAAACAAAGTTTCAGATAAGGCACGAAAGAGAGGGGCTCCTCAACTTGGCAGTCTTGGTTCTGGAAATCATTTTCTTGAAGTACAAAAAGTTGCTGAAGTTCATGACGAAGAAGCAGCAAATCGAATGGGTATTAAAGAAGGGACAATAACTATTTTAATTCATTGTGGTTCTCGAGGATTTGGCCATCAAGTTTGTAGTGATTATCTTAGAATCTCAGAACAATCAATGGAGAAATATAATATCAATTTACCTGATAGAGAACTTGCATGTGTTCCAAATACTTCTGAAGAGGGCGATTCTTACAGAAAGGCAATGTTTGCAGCATTAAATTTTGCATGGAGTAATAGACAAATGATTACACATTGGACACGAAAATCTTTTGAACGTGTATTTAATCAAACAGAATCTGATCTTGATATGAAATTAGTTTATGATGTTGCTCATAACATTGCAAAAATAGAAAAACATAAGGTTGATGGTAAAGAACGAAATGTAGTTGTTCACCGTAAAGGCGCAACAAGAGCTTTCCCTTCTAATAGAGATGAAGTTCCTTTAAAATATCGTGATTTGGGTCAACCTGTTTTGATTCCAGGTTCTATGGGAACATCTAGTTGGATTTTGCTTGGTCAACAAAATTCTATGGATTTGAGTTTTGGTTCTACTGCACATGGTGCAGGACGAACAATGTCACGATCCAAAGCCAGAAGAAATTATACTGAAGAAAGTGTCAAAAAATCCCTTAATGATAAGGGTATATTTATCAAAGCTCTAACAAGAGATGGAGTTGTGGAAGAAACTCCTCAGGCATACAAAGATGTTGATGCTGTAGTTAATGTATCTCATAATCTGGGAATTGCCACCAAAGTTGCCAAATTAGTGCCTATAGGTGTGATTAAAGGTTGAGCGAAGACGATACTGAACTAAAAAGACTAAAGGCAAAACGACTTGCCGAGATGCAAAAAAATATCTCTTCAAAAAAAGAACTAGAAAAACCACTAGAATCTATTGAAGAAAAACCTTCTGAAAGTCCACGAGATTTTTTAGTTAATAAGTTAGGATTTAGAGGATTAGAAGTTTTAGTCAACGCTGAATCCCAATTTCCAAATGAATCCAAACTTGTTGTAGAAAAATTATCCGAATTAATAAAAACTGGTGAAATTAATGAAATCCTAGATGGGGGAAAATTACTAACACTATTTAGATCAATTGGACTCAATGTTCGAATGGAAACTAAAATCAATATTGAACAAGATGGAAAATTTGTTTCTTTAACTGATAAACTGCGTAATCAATCAACTAACGACGGTCTTGATACGCAATGAATATTGTTTTAGAAATTGGTACAAAAAATTACACTGATGATTTGTTGTCCATAAAAAAAGCTCTCTCACATATGGAAAGTCTTGTGAGTGTATATAATGGATATTCTCTTAGTGAACCTTCATTAAAATTTGGTTGGACTTTTTTCAAATTAGCCTTTAAACCTAATTTGCAAAATGGTATAGAAGAAAAATTCTCTGACATGCTAGCAAAATATTCATGGAATGATCAACAACAAAAATTTGTAAAATTTATGACTGATTATTTTGAATCTCGAGGCTGTGATATTAAAGTAAAAGCAGTTGATTAGACTCTTCTTCCTCTTTTTCCACCTTTCTTTCTAGTGGTATCATGAGGTATTGGTGTTACATCATCTATTCTTCCAATCTTAAATCCGCCCCTTGCTAATGCCCTGATGGCAGCTTGTGCTCCTGGTCCTGGAACTCTAGAACCAACTCCTCCTACTGCACGAACTCTGATATGAAATCCTGTGAATCCTTTTGTTCTTGCAGATTCTACAACTGCATTTGCTGCTTTCATTGCAGCAAATGGAGATGACTCGTATCTATCTGCATTAACATGTATTCCACCGGAACTGATTGCAACTGTTTCTCCACCTGTCAAATCTGTCATATGGATAATTGTATTATTGTAACTACTATAGATGTGAGCAATTCCCCATTTTTCAGGACCTTCTTTTTTTGTTTCTGGTTGTGATTTCACTTCTACTTCAGATTTTATGTCTTCAACTGGTGCTTGAGTCTCTTCAACTGGTGTTTCTTTAACTTCTGCTTCAATTTCAGACAATGACTATTCACACCTTAAAGGGTTTAAAAAACATTGATTTTTAGTATAACATGTATACCTTTTTTGTTTTCATGTGACCTTTATGATCTATATGTATCAAGAACTATTTGTAGAAGATGGGGCATACAGTAACTTTGGGAGTGATCTGAGTAATGAAAAAATCAAAGAATGTCTGTAATCAGAAACATCAATAAGTTTATGAGATTTTTTGATCTGCATTTGTATGATGAACTAATTAGGACACCTGTAAACATCCAAGAAATATTCAAAATATGATGATCTCATTAGTATATGGGATTCAAGGAAACATGATAGACATCAAACTTAGTGCAGTTGAACTGATACTTGCATGGGTGATGATTCACGTTTCACTAGTTAGTACATCAAAAGATATCTACAAGTTTGATCTATAGTACTATATTGGATCTATCAATGAGGAAAAAACAAATTGATGATATCATTTGTGAAATGAATGAGAAACTATCCGCAATTGCAGAAGAGATCAAACAAATAAAATTCTCAAACCTTGATAATGCCTCAAAGGAGTTAAAAATGAATGTACTTCGAATTGAATTTCAAAAAATGTTGGACGAGCAACAAAGACGGATACTAGATATTACAAAATAAATAAAAAGAAAAAGAAGATAGTTTGTCTCTTACAGTCTTGGCATAATGCTGAGTCTTGATCTTGCAGATATTGCAACTATTGATATGATTGCAACTGCCAATACCATCATTGCAATGGTTCCAAACTCTGGTACTACGGTAAACTCTATTGTATCTCCTTGTGGTCCAGTAAATGGTGGATCAACACCAATTCCCTGAATTGTTACTGAAACATCAACTGGATCATCCGAGTCTAAAACTTCAGTCATGTGCTCGCCTGCTCCACTATGTTGGTGTATTCCCATTTCAGACAATACTGTTTTACCATTTTGTGTTGCCATGATGTCATAGTTGATATGCTCTACTTGACTACTTGATGCTACATCATAGAATTCTACTTCGAGTTCCATGCCTTGACCTGTCATTGGATCATATGCCTCAACGTTGACCTCAATTGTTCCATCTGAGGACATTGATTTGAGAATCGTTTCTCCTGCATCTTTGTCTTCCATTTCATGTGTCTCATCGTTGTCTTTGTCTTTCATGTCATCTTCTTTTTCAGCACTTGCTGTTGTTCCGACTGTTACACTACCTACCATCCATGGATGAACCATGCAAAAATAGTCAAAAGTACCTTCTTCCTCAAATGTCTGAGAAAATGTTGTACCTGCAGTAAACAATCCAGAGTCAAAGACTCCGTCAGCTCCTCCTGCTGCACTTCCGCTTGTTACAGTATGAGCTGCAGTATCATCATTACTCCATGTGACTGTTTCTCCAA
>JBMYWJ010000026.1:0-7906 GCA_049607285.1 Candidatus Nitrosopumilus sp. | reverse complement strand
TTTACGTTAATGCAATTAATCATCCTCCAAATGCAATTGCAGGACCAGATCAAACTGTGGGTGAAAGTACTACTGTAAAACTAAATGGATCTGGATTTGATCCAGATAATGATGAGCTAACTTATTCATGGAGTCAGAAATCTGGAACTCCAGTTGATATGTCTCAAACAGGAACATCGCTTACCTTCGTGGCTCCAACTGGAGTACCAAATAAAGCAACCGTCATGGTATTTGAATTAAAAGTAGCAGATCCTTATGGTGAATCCGATACTGATTCTCTAAGTGTAAGTGTTGCTGCTGATAACAATGGTCCATCTGCCAATGCTGGTCCAGATCAAGAAATTGATGAGAATACTATGATGACTTTATCATGTATTGGCAGTGATCCTGACAATGACTCACTATCTTATTCATGGAAACAAATCTCTGGTCCAACTGTAGAGATGATTAATCCAAATAGTTCAGAACTTAGTTTCACGTCACCAACTGTACTTGAAACAACAGTTCTAGAGTTTGAGTGTACGGTTACTGACGGTGAACTTTCTAGTACTGATTCAGTTAAAGTTACAGTCAATAATGTGTTGAATTTGGATATTGTAGCAGATGCTGGAGACGATAGAATAGTTGACGAAGATAAAATTATTACTCTTGATGGCAGTAGAAGTTATGATCCTGAAAACCAACCCCTAAATTATTCTTGGGTACAGTTGACTGGAGAAACTATTCAACTAAGTGATCCTGCCAGTATTACTCCAACCTTTACATCACCCATTGTTAAAAATGGAGAAATTAAGGTACTTACCTTTGAATTGACAGTGTCTGACAATAATGGTAGAAGTGCTTCTGATACTGTTACAATAACAGTAGACCCAATTAATGCTCCGCCAGAAGCTACTGTTACTGCAAGACAGATTTCTTGATATTTTCCATAATTATTCATTTTTAATTTTTATTTTTGATATTGCTTTGTTTTGTTGAAGTATCAAAAAATATTCTTTGATACTTAAGATTTTTCAAAAAAATCTTTTAATAATTATTGTTAAAGATTTTAGTTGTAAATCTATTTTAAATCTACAATCTCTGAACATGGGATAATTTTATACGTTGTAGCATAAGGTTTTGTATAATTAAGCTTTGATTTGATCTTCATACCACAAATAATCAAAACTACAATACATTGACATTCTGCCACATTTTGGACACTTCCACATATTCTCAAAAAGCTCAGATGTCTCTTTGGCCTTGATAAATTCTTGTTTTGTTGCCACTGATTGAATGGGTGATTTGTGAATTGTGCTACAATTCTTACATTTTACTACTGTTGTCATCTTAATTGATGCTTTAGAAATTTACAGAAAATAACAAAAATCAAAATTATTTCACTAATACATTAGAAACAAGTGTTATGAATTTGAGTGTGAACAATAGAATTGGTAATATGTTTAGTCATATGATTTTTGCTTTAATTATAGGATAGACTCGTATGCCCAATTGTACAGTTTTGTGCCTAAACATGACCTTGAACGAGATGTGGTGTTCTTCTTTGCCGTTGATTCTATCTATACTGACAAGAAATTGGATGTAAATTATTCTAAACTGGGTGATTTTAACTCATAAAGCCAATGTCTCTTCTAGTTAGAACTCAGATTAAACTCTGATAATTGTTTTATTTTTTCCAATATCTTTGATTCTGTTTGGTAGTATGTATGTGCTAAAGATGACGATCTATCATTAATTTCTTTTTGTCGAGTTAATCCAGAATTAACTCTAACTAATTGATTGTAATCTCAATTTCATTTGAATTATTTTTAACATTTCCAGGTTCCGTATAGTCATGTTTTTGCCATGATGCAAATGCCTCCGCTCCAATCTTGTGATTACCACTTCCCAAGTCTGATGCTTTGAATACAAATTTTTCATCAAAATCAAACAATTCCTCTTTTACCTCCTCTTCTGAAAGTCTGATAAATGGTTCAAAGTTTTTGGCTACCTGAACCCATATCCTTCTATCTTTCATTGGATTAACCAATTTTGGATTCCTCGTCCAAAATATTGATGCCTTTCTATAGGTGTCAATGGTCCTACCAACCTCTTTCTTTCGAAATCCTCCTGACGTTAATTTCACTCCATATTTTAGCTTAAATGAAACATCATTGTTGTTGTAGGCTTTTGTCCAATTTGACTCATTGAATGAATTTCTGAGGTCTCCTTCTATTGTAAATCTGACATTAATCTCTACTGTTTCATTAGAAGAGTACTCTTTCTTGGAATTTACTACCTGGACGTCTGAAATCCTACTTTCTCCCATTCTAACCGTTCATAATGATTTATATCCACAATAAGTGCTTTTTCCGATTACATGAACGCACAAGTGATCAGTTCGGAACCTAAAGAAATCAGTCTTTCAATCACCGAGACTGATATTGGGATATTATACATTGTTCAACATGAGCTACTAAGTACATCAAACGTTGATTTTGCAGGTGTTATTGTAAAGCATCCACTTACTAATGAATGTTGGATGAGAGTCAGTTCTAGTTCAAAAGCTCTCGTAGAAATTAAAAAAGCAACAGATTCAGCGATAAAAACAGCAGAAGAGTTTAAACAATTATTTAATTCTAAAATTAAGGTAAGTTAGATTGAAGTTTTGCCCCAAGTGTGAGGTTAAATTAAAAAAAAGTGATTTTGGCCTTCAATGTTCAAAATGTGGTTATACTGAAGGACAGCAAGTAAAGCAAACAAAACAAACCATTGTAGATGATCAAGAACCAAATAAAGAATTTAATGTTTTTGAAGAAAATGAAGGAGAAGAATCATTACCAACAATCAAAATAGAATGTGAAAAATGTGGTAATGATGAAGCAGTTTGGTGGATGCTTCAAACAAGAAGCGCTGATGAACCTACTACACAATTTTATCGTTGTTCAAAATGTAGATATACTTGGCGTAACTACGCATAACGTTTAACTGGAACTTAAAGTCAAGAAAATTGATTTGACTTTTGGTGCAAAAACAAGTGGTTCAGATGATCTAAAAGCAATCATTTCTGCTATCTCAACACTTGTTGAGGAAGCTACTTTTGTTGCAACTTCAGAAGGAATTACTTTTAGAGGAATGGATCCATCACATGTTGCTCTCATTGACATATCGTGGCCAAATTCAGCATTTGAAAAATATGAATGTGACAGCGACATTAAATTTGGAGTAAGAATAGATGAATTTTCAAAACTAATCAAACGAGCAGACAAAAAAGACAGCATAGAGATTAGTATTTCTGAACAAAATATGTTACTCGTACATGTTGGAAAAAATAAAAAATACAAAATGCGTTTAATTGAAAGTTCTGCAACTGATACTCCGTTACCAAAAATTCCATATGATTCAAAAATTGTATTATCTTCTTCAAAGTTTGATAAGATTCTTGGTGATGTTCAAGTTGTATCAGACTATTTAACAATACAAACAGCTGGTTCTAAAGCAGATTTTTTAGGAAAAGGCGATTCTGGTGAAGTTGTAATTGTTCTTGATGAGAACGATGATGATATTGAAGAAATCTCATCAAAAGACGACAGTAATGGGACTTACAGTCTAGAATATCTTAATCCTGTGGTTAAAGCCGTAGGCAATACTGCGGGTTTTATTACGTGTGAGTTTTCAAGCGCAAAACCCCTTAGAATTGAATTTAAAGTAGCAAATATTGGTAGAATTCATTTCTACTTAGCTCCACGTGTGGAAAGTTAAAGCATTTAAAGATTAACTAATTTATTTATTTTGAATTGCGACTAGTTGTAAAGTATGATGGAACATCAATTTCCACCGGCAAAGACATTCAAGCTGTAGCTAAACACATTAAGTCATTATCATCAAAAAATCAAATTGTAGTTGTATGTTCCGCAGTAAGTGAAACTACTGATGATCTATTGGAGATATCCGAGTCAATAAAAAAAGAAAATAAATCTAAAGCTATACACCTTACATCAAAAATTATTAATCGTCATAAACAATTATCCAAACAAGCAATCAAAAAATCTGATGTTCGAAAAAAATTACTAGCAAAATTAGATCAAGATTTTACAGAACTATTGGCATTAATAGATGGAATGGTGTTGCTAGGTGAAGTTACAGCCAGATCTAGGGATTATCTGATTTCATTTGGTGAACGACTATCAATAAAATTAATTTCATCTGCAATTAATGATTTAGGAAAAAAATCTATTTCTCTTACTGGAAAAGAAGTGGGAATTGTAACTGATTCTAATTTTGGTGAATCCAAACCACTCATAGATACAACTAGACTGAGAATAATAAAAACAATAAATTCCTTGTTCGCAAAAAAAACTATTCCTATTGTAGGGGGATTTGCAGGTGGGGATCAACATGGACATGTTACTACATTTGGGAGAGGAGGATCCGATTATTCTGCAACAATTATTGGATCTTGTATTAAAGCAGATGAAATTTGGTTAATGAGTGATGTAGATGGATTAATGACAGCAGATCCAAAGATTGTAAAAAATGCAAAAGTGCTTAAAGAAGTCTCATATGTAGAGGCAATTGAAATGGCCCTATTTGGTGCAAAACAGATACATCCACGAACATTTGAACCTCTTCTACCAAAGAAAACTCCAATGAGAATTCGAAGCTCCTTTAATGTAAAAAATGAAGGAACCCTCGTAACGGTTTCTCCTTCTTCATCTGCTAACAATACTGTAAAATGTGTAAGTAATGTCCAAAACAACGGTTTAATCGATATTAGAGGTGGTAGTATGATAGGAACACCTGGAACAGCAGCTCAAATATTCACAACATTAGCAAAATTTGGAATTAATGTAATGATGATCTCACAAAATCCATCAGAATCAAGTATTACAATTGTAGTCAAGAACACTGATCTTGATAAAGCAGTTAGTGCATTAGAAATGGAACTGCTGGGAAAAATTATAAAAAAATTAGAAGTTACCACAAATGTGTCCATTATTGCACTAATTGGATCAGGAATGCGTGGTACGATAGGCGTTGCATCAAAGGTGTTTGAAGCAATAGAGAACAATAAGGTTAATGTCTCAATGATCACTCAGGGTTCATCTGAGCTTAATCTTGCATTTATTGTAAAAAATTCTGACACTTCTGCTGCAGTAAGAGCTTTACACAATACATTTGAACTTGATAAAATTAACTAGTAAATCTATTTCTGACTTATTTTGTGAAAACTGTAATATTTACAAATTATATGTTCTTAACTAATAATGATTATCTAGTTAATTATTCATTTGTTGATCCATATTATTAGTTCACAAAACGGATAAATTACTTAATAAAAAATTTGATTTACAATTGACTGGAAAGTTATACATTGTAGGTGTTGGTCCTGGACATCACGATCATATGACATTTAGGGCAAAAGAAGTAATTACTGAAAGTGATACAATTGTTGGATATGAAACTTATGTGAACTTAGTTCAAGATCTTATTGAAGGTAAAACAGTTTATCGTTATGCAATGACACAAGAAGTCGAACGAGCTCATCAATGCATTGATCTTGCGAAGTCTGGAAAAATAGTTTCCCTTGTATCAAGTGGTGATCCTGGAATTTATGGCATGGCTGGATTAATTTATGAAACACTAGCTGAAACTGGTTGGACTCCTAATGACAAACTTCAAGTTGAGATCATCCCGGGTGTGTCTGCATTAAACTCTTGTGCATCTATAATTGGTTCACCTCTAATGACCGATTTTGCAGTTGTTAGTATGAGTGATTTATTAGTTCCATGGGAAATCATTCAAAAAAGAGTAGAATCTGCAGCACAAGGTGATTTTGTTATTGTGATTTATAATCCAGCCAGTAAAAAACGAATTCATCAATTAGAAGATACCAGAAAAATTCTTCTAAAATATAGAAAACCTGTAACCCCAGTGGCAATTATCAAAGGTGCATTTAGAGAATCTGAAACAGTTGTTATGACTACCTTGGAAAATCTACCGAATCACTCAGATAAATTAGGTATGATTAGTACTGTAATTATTGGAAACTCTTCTACCTATACTTACAAAGATTTGATGATAAATCCAAGAGGATATAAATCAAAATATAATTTAGAAGAACAAACAAACCCCGATCTTAAAGTCTAGTAACTTTTTTTTATTGCTTCATAGAGCTCTTCACTAAGATTTAATTTTTCTCTAATTGGAGCTATTATCTTTGTCAGATAGTTTCCAACAGTCTGTTTCAAATCTCCAGGATGTAAACTTTTTTCAGCAAAATCCCTCTCCAATTGACTATAATTTGTGTAGGATACATTACCACCAAATTTTTCAGATCTTTCTACATTCATTTCATTAAATTCGTGGAAGATTACTGTACGTGTAATCTCTAGTAGTGGGTTATTTTGAATATTTGCTTCCTCACACCATGCCTTGTTAATTTTTTTCTTAATTTCGTTATCTGTATTATGAATAAATACTCCTGAATTTGGATCTGATTTGCTCATTTTTCCTAGTATCTGAGAATTATTAGTATCTACAGGTTTTGTTAATCCTGGCAATAATTTGTGGTGAATAGCAACAGGAACTTTCCATTTCATTTTTGGAAAAATCTCTCTAACTAACATGTGAATTTTTCTCTGATCCATTCCAGCATGAGCAATATCTATATCCAAAGAATGTATGTCTACTGCTTGCATAGGAGGATAAAGTAATTTTGCAAGTTCAATCTTTTCTTCATTTTCTGAACGACCCATTATTGTTAAAGTCCTCATTGTTCTAGCAAGAGACATGTGTTTTGTAAATTTGACAAGCTCTGACCAATACTCTGTTTTTTCTTCATACAATTTAGAACCTAAAACAATTTCTGCCTTGGGACAAATTTGTTTAAATGCATCTTGATAATATTTTGAAACTCTTGAAATTGTGTCCCAATCTCCGCCTAGTTTATCATTAATCAAAGTATGCCAATCTGCCAAAAAAACTGTACATTTTACTCCTGCCTTTATGAAATCATTAATTTTGAAACCGGTACTGATCAAACTTCCAAGATGCAAAAAACCTGAAATTTCTAGTCCAATGTAATGTTTTGGTGAAGAATTTCTCTTGAATAATTCAATTAATTCTTCATGTGTTACTACTTCTTCAGTAGGAGGTCTTTCAATCAACTCTACTTTTTCAGTAATATCCAAATCAAACATCGTTTTTGTTAGTAAACCTATAAAGTTATTCAAACAAATTAATGAAATTTAGAAGACTTGAATATTAGATTAGTTGATAATTTTTATGACTCTTGAAGAAGGATTGGAACTAATTGCAAATTACAAGAAAGGATTAGAGAAATTTTTAGAAACGTTACCTGAACAATCAGTTCAGATAGGTCCGGAAATGATCAAAACTCTCACTATGAACTCTAAAAATGAAATTGCAAATTTGGAGGCCATAGAAAAGGCACTTAGACGATAATTAAGCTAATTTAGAGAATTAATTAGTACTCTCAATTATCACTTACAATTTTTTTTATGCTTACGTAAATCATCAAATGTATCAAATTCGGTTCCACAAATTCTACATTTTTCTTTTTTCTTATTATGTGCTTTTTCTTGATGTTTCTTTAGTCTTTCAGAATCAGAAAGAATAGTTCCACATTTTTTACATTTTAATTTATTGTTACTAGATCCAAATAATCCCATTCTGAAAGCACTTCAATATACTAAGAGAAAAAGTTTTTACATAAAATTTGTCTAAAAATACAGATATTTATTTTATTCATCTAAATTTTTTCTAGGTTTAATGCTAAGATAAAAAGCATGAGTGCTAATGATGAAAGCAGCTAGAAAGACTTTGGTTGCAAAAATTAAATTCCATGGGCGGTCCGGATCGGGATAAGCAACTGATAATTTATCAATGTCTGGAACGAATCCAT